>NZ_OX296583.1:1500000-1706496 GCF_946463545.1 Methanothermococcus thermolithotrophicus DSM 2095
AAAACCATCGCACTTTTATCTTTTGAATTTTCAGTATATGTTATTCCTTCTGCTTCAAGTGCTTTTTTTATCATAACGTACTGTATTGAAACAGGTAATGGATGACCTATTTTCACTTGTTTTCCATTACTGTACTGTTCTTTTATCCATTTTACAAACTCTGGCCAGGTTTCCGCAGGAATATCGTTTCTAATTACAACTGCTGAACCTTCTCCCTGTAAAGCACTTATAATTTTTGCCTTATTTCCTTGGTCTATTGAGAATACTGCCGGTGGAACACCATTTAGCCCAATATCTATCTGACCTTGAGCTATAAGAGTCATAAGTTTTGCTCCACCTTCAACAACCTGTACCAATTCAACATCGGCTACTTTTTTGTCGTTTTCATAGAGCTCATATTTTTTCTTAGCTTCTACTTCTTTTAAGTAAACTCCATATTTTTCTTTGAATAAGTCTCCTTCTTTTGCAGCCACGAATAATGAGCTGTGGTGATCTGTCGGTAAGTAGGCAACTTTTAAAGTTGGTACTTCAGAACTTTGTTCTTGTGAGTTTCCGACACATCCTGCAAAAAGTAGGATCATGATGCATCCAATTAATCCAGATATCAGAGCGTATTTCTTAATAATAACACCCCTTAATGTTTTAATAGAAATTTAAACAAATAACTTAAATTATTCTTATAGTATATAAGATTTATGAATAACTAGTAATTTTTTCGTAAAATAGTAAAAAAAATGTCTTATAAGAAATTCCCGGAATATAATATTGCATGATTCAAGCATGATGAAAATTAAAAAACAGTTCCTTGTAACTCAAAATGGTTTTTCTGCTTTATTATGATTATGGGAATACCTGCCTCTAGAAGCTTTCTTTTTAGGTTTTTGTCGTTGGTACACACAACCACATTTTCATTTTCCATTGCATAGTTCATTATTTTTTCATCTGCATAGCTACCGACATCGTAGTCAGAAATTCTGTACCTTTCGATTAATTTCAAGGCAAGATTTGCAGAAAGTTTTTCACTACCTTTTAATTCCTTTTTAAGTTTTTTAAGTTCCTCCACAATACATTCTAAAATTACGACTTCATAACTACTGTTTAAAACCCTGCTAAGTTCGTAATCAAAGTTTATTCTATGCTTAAAAAGGTATATTAAGAAATTCGTGTCTGGAATTACGGTCGTTTGACGGTGAGTCATAATGTGCCTCCTAAATTTAACAAAAATATAATAATGATAATGATTTAGAATCTAATAAATAATCATAATCATTCACTTAAAATAAAAGAAATAAAAGTATATGATGTTATTTAATTTTAAACGATTTAGCACCATTATTGGCTGATTATCTTTGAGTCTTCCCCTTCTTTTTTAATAATTATCATGTTATCTGCAACCTGTTCTAGTTCTTGGTGGTGGGTAATGATTATCATTTGAGAGATAGTTTTTATATTCCTAAATATGTTTATTAGGTTCCTCCGTCTCTCCTCGTCAAGGTAGGCAGTAGGTTCATCTAAAATTATACACTCCACATTGTTACATACGGCTTTTGCTATTCCCAATCTTAAAGCAAGAGCTACTGCAATTTGCTCCCCACCGCTTAAACTTTTTACTGGAAGTCCATCTACAACTAAGCTGTAATCCTCAGTTAGTTGTATGTGACTGTAAGGTAGCTCGAAATCTTCAAATATTTCATTAGCATACCTCTGTATTAATGGAATGTATTTCTCCCTTAGGTATCTCTGGAAACCGTTTTTTGAAAATACCTCATTCCTTATTCTTTCCAGGTGATTTTTGAACTCAGCCAATTTATCTTTTTCTTTTTTCTTTTCATCCAATTCTTTTAGTTTATTTTCAAGGCTCTTTATTCTCTCATGACTCAATTTAATCTCAGATTTTATTACTTCAAGGGCTTTTTCTTTTTCAGTTAACTTTTGATATGTTTTTTCGTATTCTGATTTCATTTCCAAATGTTTTTCGGGAATATAGGAAAGATTCTGGATTTCCTCCATTAGTTCGTTTATTTTTGTTTTTTTAGTTTCCCGCTCTAAAGTTTTTTCTTTTAACATTTTGTCAATTGCATTTTCGAGCTCCGGTATTGGTATCTTGTAACTTTTTGAGTAGTTCTCAAGTATTGCAATTGAATTTTTGTAATTTTCATAACTCTCCTTATGATTTTCTTTCTCTTTTTCAGACTTAATCTTCTGATGTTCCCATTCTTTATACTGTTCCACAAATCCTAAAATTGAATATATTTTGTCTTTAATTTCTTTTAGCTCATAAGTTAATCTATCCTGTTCATCCATTAATCTCAAGATAGTTTTTAAATTATCCTTAGTTTTTTCCAGTTCTACTTTTTTTTCGTTAATTGTATTTATTGTATGACTACCAACTATAGATAGTATCTTATTTTTTTCGGATAACAGCTGTTTTTCATCTGAATCTTTTAGGCAGGCGAGGGAATAAATATATTTATCATGCTTCTCCTTCAAATTATCCATATTTTTTACAATATTTTCCAGTTCTTTAGGTAAATCCTTGTATTTTTCAAGTTCTTTTTCTACTTCTTCAAGTTTGGAACAAATTTCTTTGATATTATTGTTTATCTCCTGTAGGTAGTTATTTTTTTCTTTCAATCCTCCGTATATCTTTTTTAAATCATTCAACTGATTTAACTCTTTATTTATCGCTTCCTTCTGTTGCATGTATTTTTCCAGTTTTTTTTCAATATTTTTTAAGGACTCTTTTTCTTCTTCAAGTTCTATTTTATACTGGGACAGAAGTTCATTTTTCTTATCTTCAGTTATTTCTGATTGACATACTGGACATTTTTCCTGAGTCTTTTCGAGCTCCGCTACTGATTTTTGCAACTGTTTTATTCTACTTTCTTTTTCACCCCCTAATTTACTTAATTCATTTATTTTTATTTCTAAATCCTCTAATTCTTTTTGTAATTTATTTTCCAAGGATATTTTTTTCCCAATTTCTTCAAAACTTTTTAATTCAGCTTCAAGCTTTTTCTTATCATTTTTTTTCTTTTCCAGTTCCTTTTCCAATTCTTCTTTCTTAATAGCCAGATTTTCAAAATCCTTTTTCTTTGATTTAAGGATTTCAAATTCTTTTTCTACTTTTAAATACTCTTCATAGTATTTTTTAGTCTCATTCAACTGGTTTTTATGGTATTCTATTTTTTTCAGTTCTTTTTCAATATTTTCCAGTTCTTTAAGTTTGTCCTTTATATCTTCAAATTTTCTCAGTTCCAAGTCAATCGAGACTAATCTTCGATTTGTCGACTCACGAAACCTTTGGTTTCGTCGAGTATTGTTAATTTCTTTTTTTATTTTATTTCTCTCCCCGATATTCTGAACTACATTCTCGGCGTCCTTTAACATGTCTTTTAATTTTTCTTCGTTTTTATTTAGGTCTTTTTCAATACCTTCCAATTTTCCGATTAATTTACTATGTAGGTCGTAATATTGTTTGTAGTCTCTAATTTTATCTGAAAGTTCCTTAATTTCTTTTTCAAGTTCAATATATCTGATATAACCTTTTTCATTGTTATTTTTTATGTCATTGTGGTACCTAACTAACTTTAAATCCCTCTCGAGCCTGTTAATCTCACTTTTAATATTCTTTAACTCGCTACCTAACTCTTTTATTTTATTTTTTAGATTATTGTGTTTTTCCTTTTTAGTTTCACATTCTTTTAAAAGGTTGTATTTTTCATCTTTTAATTTTTCTAGAGCTCCCTTTTCTTCCTCAATAATTTTTTCATCTTTTTCCCTTTCTATTATTTTTACCCTGATCTCATCTATTTCATTTTTTATTCCGTCAATCTGTTTCAACTCTCCTTCAAGTTCTACAAGTTTGTTTTCAAATGTTCTTATTATTTCGCCCATCTGGTTGTATACTGCCCCATATTTTTCAATTCCTAAAAGTTTTCCAATGATTTCCTTTCTTTTTGCAGGTTCTATATGGATTAAACTTGATATTTCCCCCTGTTTTATGTAAATAGCATTGGAAAAAACATCGTCATCTATTTCTAAAATTTCTTCTACTTTTTTGTTTATTTCACTTGTAGATTCAGCAGAAAGTCTTCCATTTATATAGAGTTTATCTTCACTTTTCCCACTGTGTCTTTTTCTAACCACTTTGTAGGTATTTCCCCTAACTTCAAACTCAAGTTGGACAGAAAATGATTTTGCACCTATTTTTTTTAGATTTTCCAGTGTAAATCCCTTGCTCTTACGCCTTGGAGCAAATAGTGCAAAATTCATGGCTTCAAATATGGAAGATTTACCACTTCCATTTTGCCCTATTATCGTAGTGATTCCCTTATTGAATTCGATACAGGAATTTCTATGGCTTCTAAAGTTTTCCATTTTAATACTTTTTATAATCATATTCCCACCTAATACACCTATCCTATGTCTTAATTGGTTGAAAGTCCATAATTTATAAAAATTTATCTGCATGGTTTCTTTAAAGTTTAAATTTAAATTAAATTTAAAGTAGATTATTCCGTCAATCTTTCAAATGACTATACTCTTTTTTAAAATAGTCCTCAACATAGGGGAGACAGTCTTCATCGCCGTTTAAAACTTTTCGGTAAAGTTCATAAACAAAATCTACATCAAACTTTTTATTTCGAAGGTATTCTTTAAACACTTCATCAATATTTTCATTTATATTTACTATATGGGCAGATTCTTCGGAGTCCTCAAGAACATTTAACTTGTAGTACAAAGATTTTTCCTTTAAAATTTCGTTTAAAGTTTCGTAAAACTGTCTGGTGGTTTTACAATGTATCACTGGCTTTTTTTGATTATGGTTGTTTAGCGTGTTTAAAAATTCCTTAAGTTCGCTTTCACTTTTGATTTCCCAATCTATGATAAAATCTCTGCATTTAATATGTATGCTTTCGACATCGTTAATATCAAAATCTCCACTCATGTCCACCAAATAAAATCCTTTTCCATTTTTTTCATAGTCACGGTATTCATCGTAAGAAATAATTTCAGTTGAACCACTGTAGGCAAAAACTCCACTCTCCTCTCCGGCAGGTTTCAGCGCCCTTTGGTGGATATGCCCTCCTGCAAAATAGTCAAATTCCCCTGGAAAGTCATTTAGTTGTAATTCATACTCTGGAAGATATGGATAGACATTTTGGTGGAATAAAAGAATTTTCTTTTTGTAATCCTTTGATTCGTTGTTGATAATCTCAAGATTTGTATATACGTCACCTATTTTATTTTTCACAGTGTGGTTAATGCCTCCAATAAATACTTCCCCATCGTGAACATGAAACTTCGTTTTTTCTGTGAATACCCTTAAGTAACTCCCTAATACATTCTTTAAAATCTTAAATGGGGATCCTTTAGTAATTCTCTTGGGCTTATCATGGTTTCCATGTATTATATAGATGGGAATATTATGTTCTTTAAGTCTGGAAAATCCTTGCATAGCTGTGTATATTGCATTAATGGGTGGTTCGGGACCATCAAATAAATCACCGCTGTGAACCACAAAATCAGGCTTTATCTCTATTATTTTATCAATACATTGATTAAAAGAATCATATAGGTCTTTCTCCCTTTCGTCAATATTGTATTGCCTATATCCAAGATGATTATCAGATATATGTACGAACTGCATTATGTCCCCCTTTTGTGTTTTTATCTCAGCCTATCAAATATAATAAATATAATAATATAATCCCTCTATGTAAAATAATTTTTACTTCTAATTTTATTTAATTTTGTCAATTTCATGTAAATTTAATTTTAATGATAACATAGTTAGATCAAAATAAAATTATCATTACCTGTTTAACTTATTGATGCTGATGTACTGATAAAATATAACGTACTTCATATGAGTATGTACACATATTAAAACACAAATTATCAAAAGTGAAATCATGGAATTGGGATTAAAAATAGAAGATGCGCTAAAAGTAAACAAAGATTTAGAAAAATACGTTTTTTACAAGGATGGAAAGCCTAAAATAGATTTTAAAAATAAAGAGGCTTTATACCATTATAACAAGGCGATTTTGAAAGAATTGTTTAGCATAGAACTTGAATTTCACGCTGACGCCCTCATACCAACACCAATAAACAGATTCATGTTTGTGAAGAATGTATTTGATAAATTCAATGCAACCACGGAAGGTAATGGCATAAAAAAGGTTTTGGAGATTGGCACAGGCTCAGGGATAATTTCCATAATGATTGCAAAGTACTATGGGTGTGAGGTTTACGCTACCGAAACAATAGATGACTACATACGCCTTGCAACTGAAAATGTAGGGAGAAATAACCTATCCAACAAGATAAAAATAATTAATTCGAGGGGCAAAATAATTAATGGAATTGAAGAGTTAGAAAATGAAAAGTTTGACTTGATAATTTCCTATCCTCCGTTTTATGGGGTTAATTCCGTACCTTCAAAGAGGAGTTTTGGAGGAGCTCTTGCTACGGACGTGGAGTTAATAGGTGGTGGAAAGTATGGTGAAGAATTTTCTTTAAAAATCATAGAGGAAGGGATTAACTATCTAAATAAAAATGGATTAATAGCAATTATGTTCCCACACAAACCATTAGAACGAAGAATTTTAGTAGAAGATAAAATAAAAGAAGTGGGTTTAAAATTAGAAAAGGATGAAATAAAAACTGGGAAAAGAATAAGGCACATAATTAAGGGACGTCTTTGTAGTTGTTCTGCAAATGACTATGACTAACATTTGCCAATTTTTAGTAAATCGTTTTTTAGTGTAGTAGCACGTATAAAACAACGTCTATTTTTTATTATAATATTAAGCGATATTCTGTTTTCTAATTTTTTACCAATTATGAACCACTAATGATTATGATTTTAACCATATCTCCATTTTGTTACTAAAATCAATTAAAGACTTGTGAACGATCTAAAAAAAGATTAATTATGTTAAATTTCTTTAAGGTCCTTACAAATACAAAATTCGCATAATGAGTATTCGTTAGTTTGTCTATTTTTTACGGGGCAGTAATATTCTCCATTTTTTTTGGTGATTGTTAAACCACCTGGAAACCGTGTAGTTAAGGCGTGCAATGGTTTTTTAGCAATAAAAACCAAATATGGAACTACAATTTTTGATAGCTTCATGAAAGATTTTTCTTCAGGTATTCCTTTACTAAATCTGTCTATTCGTTCCAATAAATTTTTTAATTTTTCTTCTTCAATTTCAAAATTTTCTATTTCTTCTTCTTTTTTTCCTTTTATCTCCTTTAAGGTATCTAAAAAATATTCAATGGTGTCTTTCATATATCCTTCCTGGTAATCCTTAGGCAGATACTTCATCTCCTTTTCTAGATATATTCTAACATTCATTAAATCATATATACTGAATTCATGGGCCTTTGTTTTCAGCTCAGCAAATAGTCTCTTGCTGTTCATTTTTTCACTTTTTCACTTTTTTATATTAGTTAAACATATTTTCAACTGCAAAACATACAATAGCTACCAGTACGCCGCCCAATACCATTTTCAAACCAGCTAATACCAAGTTTTCCTTTGATAGTCTTCCAATAAATATTCCCAATCCAAAAAGTATGGCCAGGGTTACCAGTATAGCTACCAAAATGGCAGTAGTTGGTTTGAATAAGAAAAATGGAATCACTGGAACGATAGAACCAACCATTGTTGAAATTCCATCAATTACACCACTAAATAGGGTTTCATTTAATGCCTTTTTATAGAATAGAGTCTTCTTTAAGTAACCATCTTCTTTTAAGAGTGTTTTTTCCTGGAGCCCCCTTTGCCCTTCTAACATGGCTCTTTCTGCAGTTAATGCCCCTAAAATATTTGATATTCCGTTTGCCAATCCTCCACCAATCCCCGCGGCGATTATTATCGAAGGGTCACCACTACTGGCCCCTATTACCACACCTAATGTGGATAATGAACCATCAATAAGCCCTCTTATTACATACCTCATGTCAAATGTTCCCATTTTAAAACTCGATATAGTATCTTTTAAGCTCACCATATATCCCCTATTTTTAATTTTATTTTATTTACTTTTGTTTCACTTTTTAAACTTTATGATGGGACATATATTGTTGATTATATTGGCTTATCCCAGCCTATCATCGGCCACCGGCCATATTATATTATCTATAACACTCACTTCAACAATGTTATCTGCTTTTTTAATTAATTTATAACAGTCATCGCTTAGATTAAGAAGATGTAGTCTTTTTCCATATTGGGCATATCTTTCAGTAATATTGTTAATTGCTTCAATTGCCGAATGGTCACAGACCCGTGATTTTTTAAAATCTATTACAACATCATCTGGGTCATTCCGAAAATCAAATAAATCCTTGAATGATGTTGCAGATGCAAAGAAAAGGGGTCCATCAAGTCTATATACTTTTTTGTTCCCTCTCGTCTCTTTCTCGGCACGTATGTGTTTCCCATGCTCCCATGCAAATGCAAGAGCTGATACAATGATTCCCGCAAAAACAGCAATTGCTAAATCGTAAATTACAGTTATGGCAGATACCAATATGAGAATAATGGCATCTGATTTTGGAATTTGTCTAATAATACGGAAGCTCGACCATTCAAAAGTGCCTATAACTACCATAAACATCACACCAACGAGTGCAGCAAGTGGTATGAGCTCTATAAGGGATGACCCCCATACTACGAATATCAGTAGAAATATTGCAGCGGCAATTCCCGAAGCTCGTCCTCTACCTCCTGCCCGTACGTTAATCATGCTCTGGCCAATCATGGCACAGCCTCCCATACCTCCAAAGAAACCATTAACTAAGTTTGCTATACCCTGACCAACACACTCTTTGTTTCCTCTTCCCCGTGTTTCAGTGAGCTCATCAATAAGCCTCATAGTCATAAGGGATTCAATCAAACCTACAGCTGCAGCAAGTATTGAATAGGGCAGTATTGTTTTAAGAGCTTCCATTGTGAAAGGAATATTCGGAATGCTGAATGACGGTAATGATGCTGCAACAGTTGTTTTTGTTGGGTCGATCATCTTTACAAAGTCAAGTACTGTAAGAACTTCATAACCAGAATGGTTTAAAAAGTATGAAATAACTGTAACTACAACTATTGCTGCTAGTGTGGCAGGCACTGCTTTTGTAATCCTTGGAAGGAATCTGCTAATAATCATTGTTAGTGCAATGAGTGCAAACATAATTAACAGTGTTGGGGTGGGAAGCAGTGTTGCATCAGGTCCTGTACCAGTATAGAACTGTCCAAGTTGGGACATAAATATGATAATGGCAAGACCGTTAACAAAACCGAGCATGACAGGGTGTGGAATGAGCCTTACAAACTTTCCAACACGAAACAGTCCAAATAATATTTGAATTACACCCATAAGTGCAACTGCTGCAAAAAGGTATCCAAGGGCTTGATCCATCCCACCGATTTTTACCTGGGTTATTACCAATGGGGCAAAAATAACTGCCACAGCCCCAGTTGCTCCTGAAATCATCCCGGGACGACCGCCCAATACTGCCGCAATTAAGCCCATCATAAATGCTGCATAAAGTCCTATTTTTGGATCTACTCCAACCACAAATGAAAATGCAATTGCTTCTGGAACCAGCGCCAAGGCAACGGTTAGCCCCGATAATACATCATTTTTAAGGTTACTCGACTTCGGTATTACTAAATCCACTATTTTATTTTTCGCCTGTTCAGCAGTATTTGTTTGAATTTTTTTAATCATGTTTCCCTCTATTATTTCATTGTTTTATTAATATATTTTGTTGTATTTGATCTATTGTAATATCTGTAAAATCGTAGGTTTTCATAAAAATAAGAATAAATAAAAAACATCCTTAAAAAACAGTATTCGAAACAATCTCTTTATTTAAAAAGGAAAATGTCGATTCACGAAATTTTCGATTTTGAGTTTTGTCGGCATATGTAATTATTTAGTTTTATTTATTTTTCATTTATTCCAATAATATCAATTGCCATATCATAATTGATAAAATAATCGTCAAGTATGTTTTTTAATGAACCTACTGAATTTGTTTTTATCAATAATTTTAAGTTTCTTAAGTTTTTATCATAGGTAGTTTTTATAATCAACCCATCGGATACATCATCAACTTCTAAACTTTTAAATATTTCCTCACTTGCCGGAATTTCCATTTTAAATTCTATCATAATCTCCCATAAATTATTCTTCCTTAAATCAATATTACTTGGAGTATAAAATTTTAGAATTTGAACATTATCACATTATTCATTGGATTTTAAATCTAGCCCTCTCTTTTTTAGCTCATCATATACTTCTTCTGGAACTTCTGGACATTTTAGTGCATCTATGGCTTTTTCCCTATCCATTAGTCCATATCTAACCATGGCAGAGATTCTATCAAATTCAAAACTAAAACCATGTTTTTCGTGGAATTTTTTTAGTGCAGGACCGAGTACTAAACAGTTTGTAGTATATCCTCCGAGATTTGGTTTTGTCCATGGTAGTTTTTTTAAGATCTTGTATCTGTCTTCTTCAGTTAATCGGTAGGCAGCTAAAAGTCTAATCATCATTATTCCGCTTTTCATATTTCTAATTGCAGTAGTTCCAAATGGGAGCTCATGTCCTGTTACTATTTTATCAATGTTCATATCCTTTGCAAACTTCCATATCTCCCTCATATTAAATTCAGAACAACTTCTACATGGGGATTCTCCCTTTCCAATTGTCATTTTAAATAATTTAGTATAATCTCTATTTAAAACAACCCAATCAACATTTAAGTATCTCGTAATATTGTAGCAGTTTTCTAGGGCTTCCCTTGCTAAATAATTGTTATCCACAGTTACACAGAGAGGTTTTAACTTTAACTCTTCTTTTATTAAATATAGGGCCACCACACTATCTTTACCGCCTGATAATGCCATTATACAATCGTATTTTTTATTGGACTTTTGAGAAGATGATTTTAGGATTTCTTTGACTTCCTTTTTCATCTTTTCAAAATCTCTGGGAAACTTTAATGAGTTAATACATTCGGTACATAGTTTTTTCCCATTGTAATCTATTATCTTTCTGTTCTCACTTGTATGGAGACACATATCGCAGTTAATAATTTTAGAACTATCTGTTTTCATGATATCACGTTATATAATAGTTAATTAATATATAATAATAGTCAAATATATGTCGTTGACAATTATATGATGGTATACAATTTTAACTAAACTTATGATTATTTTATAAAATTAAATAATACAATTTTTGGATTTGAATACGAGGAATTTATCTAAATCGTTAGTTTAAGGATAATGCACACAACTATAAACATTTTAATTTACGCCATAAATAAGTGAAGAATACGTGTAACTAATTTATAAATAAAAAAGTTATACGATATTCCATACATAATATTCTATACATAATGATGTGTTTATGACATATGTCTTACTTTTTTATCATTAATTGTCGGTAGTTGATTATACTATATTATTAATTTGTAATGTACTTTAAATATTTTACTTTACATTATATACATTATGTTAATGGTGAGAATTATGGTAGAATTATTATCTCCAGCAAGGGATTTAACCTGCTTAAAAACGGCATTTAAATATGGTGCAGATGCAGTTTACTGCGGATTAAAGGAATTAAACATGCGAGCAACGGCTAAAAACTTTGAAAAAGAAGATTTAAAAGAGGGAATAGCATTTGCCCACGATATGGATAAAAAAGTTTACCTATGCACAAATACGGTAGTTTATGAAAACGATTTAGAAAAATTAAATGACATCCTGGATTTTGCAAATAGTGCCGAAGTTGATGCTTTAATTGTAAGTGATTTGGGAACAATGGAACTTGCAAAAGACTATGGATTGGAAGTTCACATGAGTGTTCAAACAAACATTACCAACTCTTTAACTGCAAGGTTTTATTCAAAATTTGCAAAAAGAATAATCCTATCTAGAGAGCTCACCTTAAATCAAATAAATGAAATAAGGAACAATTTAAAAAAACAAAATATCGATTTAGAACTTGAAGGTTTTGTTCACGGAGCTCTATGTGTTGCAGTAAGTGGAAGGTGCTTCCTGAGCTCCTACTTATTTAACAGGCATGCAAATTGTGGAGACTGTCTTCAACCGTGCAGAAGAAACTGGAAACTTGTAAATGAACATGTTGATGGAACCCATGAGGTTGTATGTGAGGGTAAATATTTGTTATCCCCTAAAGATTTATGTACTATCGAACATATCCCTGAGCTCATGGAAGCTTTAGACAGTTTTAAAATAGAGGGAAGGGCAAAGAACGTTGATTATGTCATGAGGGTAACCAAAGTATATAGAACTGCCATAGATTCCGTAATAGATGGTACTTATGAAGAAAAACTGCCGTACTTTAAAAAAGAACTTGAAAAAGTCTATAACAGGGAGTATGATACCGGTTTTTACTTCAGGGATGTTAAAAAATCTCACGACTTCCAGTATGAAAAAGAAGGAAACGTTTCAAATTATAAAAAAATCGAAATTGGCTCTGTTGTTAACTACTACAAAAAAGTAGGTGTAGCGGAAATAAAATTAATAAATGACTTGAAAGTAGGGGATACAGTCTTAATCGTAGGGAATAAAACCGGATGTGTGGAAGAGGAAATAGTTTCGATGGAAATAAATCATAAATCCGTAGAAGTTGCTAAAAAAGGAGAAAGTGTGGGAGTTAAATTAAAAAACGTTGTTAGGGAAAACGATAAGGTATATATTTTAATCGGAGTGAGCGAAGCGAACGAAGAGTTACGAAAATCATGAAGTGATTTTCGTTCAAAGAAGTTTGATTAAATAATGAATTACTATAAAAACTTTTTTATATTTTAAAACGATATAAAAAATCACCGGACTAAATTTTCCGGTCATGCTAAGAGAAGACATGACGAAAATTATATTAAAATTTTATTATTGGGGATAATTATGGATAAAAATAAGATGTCGAAATTTGCACATATAACTAAAGTTCATCCTTGTTACAATGAAAAAATTCACGATAAAATAGGAAGGGTACATCTTCCAGTGGCACCTAAATGTAATATAGCGTGCAGATTCTGTAAGAGGTGCGTGGGTGAAGAGTCATGCTGTGAAGATAGACCAGGGGTAGCACAGCATATAATGAAACCAGAGGAAGTTGAACCTTATCTGCAAGAGTTACTTAAAAAAATGCCCAACTTAAAAGTTGTAGGGATAGCAGGACCTGGGGACAGTTTATTTAACAAAGAAACTTTTGAAACCTTTGAAATTATAGATGAAAAGTTCCCGGATTTGGTAAAGTGTCTGTCCACAAATGGTCTTCTGCTTTCAAAGCATGCTAAAAAACTGGCAGATTTGGGTATAAAAACTGTGACAGTTACAGTTAATGCAGTAGATCCAAAGATATTAAAAGAAATTGTAGATTGGGTTTACTACGACGGTAAGGTGCACAAAGGGGAAGAAGGAGCAGAGATATTAATTAAAAACCAGATTGAAGGGGTTCAAAAGGCCTATGATTTAGACATTGTTGTAAAGATAAATACAGTTTTGATTCCTGAAATAAATCTAAATCACGTGGTAGAGGTTTCAAAAACATTTAAAGATGTTGCATATATGCAAAATATAATCCCACTTATACCAATGTACAAGATGGAGAATTTAAGTAGGCCAACCTGCGATGAAATAAGCAACGTAAGGGATGCTGCTGAAGAATACTTGCACCAATTCAGATCATGTCAGCAGTGTAGGGCAGATGCTGCTGGTTTGTTACATGAAACGGAACATTTAAATAAAAAAGGAAAGAAACTAGATGTGTATGATTTAAAGCATTTCTCACACTAAAACTTTTTTATATTATTTTTATATATTAGTTATAGTTTATTTTCATTTTTGTAAAATCCTGATTTATAGAAAAATATAAAAGATGATATAAAGAAAGACAGGATAGTAAAAACACAAATAATCTAATAGCGATTTTGTAGGTGTTATAGATGGAAAGAGCTGTTATCACAGTTACAGGAATGGATAGGACCGGAATTGTTGCAAGTATTTCAAATACTCTTGCAGAGAACGATGTTAATATATTGGACATAAGGCAAACGATAATGGATGATCTTTTTACCATGATCATGCTTGTTGATATTTCAAAAATCGACTTTATAAAATTAAAAGAAGAATTGGACAAATTAGGGGAAAAAATAGGCGTTAAAATTATAGCCCAACATGAAGATATTTTCAGATATATGCACAGAATTTAAACTGTAAAAAATAAAAATCTTTTTTATTTACTTATTTACTTGATTCTAATTCTTCTTTCAACTCAAGACCTTTTTTAGTCCACTCCTCTTCAATAGGCCGTTCTGATGCAATCATAATTATGGCCTTTCCATGGAGTGTTTTTCTAATTCTCATGCCTTCTGGAAATACTCTATTCATGAAGTCAAGAACTTTGGCTATAAAGTCATCTTTTGCATCATGAATTATCATGTCTTGGTCCACAGGAGTATCTGTATAAACTTCAAATCTCGAAGGCTGGTCTATTATATTTATCTTTTCAAAGAGCTGCGGTGCATATGTTTCGTCTTCTATCCTTAACTTGTAGATTTTTTTACCATTTTTTTCCTGTACCTCTTCAATATTTGCCACATCGGTGAGTTTTATTAACTTTGATGTTGATTTAGGTAGTACTCCAATTATAAAAAAAGGTTCTTCTTCCCTACATATCATCTTTACCTTTACAATAGACTTTCCTAAAACTAAATCTTCAAGTGAGGTTTGAATAATCTTGCTATATATTCTTTTTCCAGTTTCATCTTTGCAGTCCACATCGATATAAGCCACAATATCCCTCATAATATATCAATAATATTAAAATCTGTTTTTAATAATCTTGATCAACAAAATAATTATTTAATATGATATTCTATTGTTTGTAAATTCGACTATTATAAATTTACCATATAAAATTTGAAAATAGTGTTTATGATATAAATATTAACCGCCAGATACAACAGGAACCAATCTTAATTTATCACTATCGCTTATTTTTTCATGTTCGGATAGTATTTCTCCACCCTTAACAACTAAATAGTCTTCTAAGTCTAGCTTTTCAAGTAAATCCTTTACAGTCGAGTTTTCAGGTAACTCAACTTCGAACTTTTCCCCCATTTTGTCAACAAAAACCTTCAAGATGTCACCGATAATTTAGTTCACTTATTACATAATTATAGTTATAAGACATTAAAAAGGATATAGTACCTTTCAATTCAAAAAATTAAAAGAAAATAAGGGACAGTTCAAAACGCATTTAAATATGTTTCAGTTTTGACTGCCAATGAGAAAAGTATAATGTAAATTTCACACCAATTAATCTTTTTGTAAACCGCACATTTTTCTTAATTTGGCCCCAACTTCTTCGATCAATAATTCTGATTCTATTCTTCTCATTGAATTTAAGTGAGCTTTTCCTGAGATGTTTTCAAGTGCCCATTCTTTGGTAAATCTTCCATCTTGGATTTCTTTTAAAATTTTTCTCATTTCCTGTCTTGATTGTTCATTTATTACTCTGCTTCTTCTTGTCAATCCACCGTATTCTGCGGTGTTACTTACGTCATTCCACATTCCTGCAAATCCTTTTTGGTATATTAAGTCGATAATTAATTTTAACTCGTGGCATGTTTCAAAATATGCCATTTCTGGTGAATATCCTGCTTCAACAAGTGTTTCAAATCCTGCCTTAATTAATTCAGTTACACCGCCGCACAATACTGCCTGTTCTCCAAATAAATCTGTTTCGGTTTCTTCTCTAAATGTTGTTTGAATTACACCTGCTCTTGTTAATCCAACACCTTTTGCCATACCTAATGCAATATCTAAAGCATCTCCTGTAGCATCCTTTTCAACACAAACTAACCCTGGAACTCCAAATCCTTCTTCGTATGTTCTCCTAACCATAGCTCCAGGTGATTTTGGAGCAACCATAACAACGTTTACCCCCTCAGGAGGAACAATGTATCCATAGTGAATGTTGTAACCGTGTGAGAAGCTTAATGTTTTTCCTTCTTTTAAGTATGGTTTTATTTGTTTGTTGTAAACGTCACCTTGGATTTCGTCTGGTATTAATATGTGGATTATATCTGCTTTTTCTGCAGCCTCTTCTATTGATAATACTTCATGGCCATCTTCTTTTGCTTTGTTCCATGAAGCTCCGTTTGGTCTTAAACCTACAACAACTTTTAATCCACTATCTTTCATGTTTAATGACTGAGCTCTTCCTTGGCTACCATATCCGATTACAGCTATTGTTTTATCTTTTACAGCATCAAATGTTGTATCTGAATCATAGAATACCTTCATTATTTCACCTCTTAGAATCATAACAAGTTATATTATAGATATATATAAGGGTTATCGTAGTGAGCGAAGCGAACGGAGAGCTGCAAATTCCGAAGGAATTTGCTCAATCTCTCTGTTTAATCAAAGGTTATACTTTATTTTTTATTTGATTTTAATATCTTTGAACCTCTTACAAGTGCAGTTAGCCCTGTTCGTGCCATTTCTTTAATGCCCATCGGTTTAACCAAATCGATAAATGCGTTAATTTTATCTTCGTCCCCGGTTATTTCCACAGTTAGAGCTTCAGTACTTAAATCTACAATTTTACCCCTAAATATATTGGTGTATTGAATAACCTGGGATTTACTGTTTTCAGTTGGGGCATATACTTTGATAAGGCATAATTCTCTTTTTACCGTATTTTTATCATCTAAATCACTGACTTTGATAACCTCTACAAGCTTATTTAGCTGTTTTATAACCTGCTCTAGAGTTTCATCATCTCCTTTAACTACAATGGTCATTCTAGCAATGTCTGGATTCTCAGTGATCCCCACAGTAATACTTGAAATATTAAACCATCTTCTAGTAAAAAGGCCAGAAATCCTCTGAAGAACTCCCGGCCTGTGTAAAACCAAAACTGAAATAACATGTTTGTGTTCCATAAAACCACCCATTTTATTAAAAATTATTTAATTGGTAGTTATTAGTAATTCGGCAGCATGTTCTACCATTGTTTTTCTTTACAGATTTGATAATTCTTTTATTTTTTTTCATCTGAAGACATTAATATTTTTTTCATCTCACTGAAACATAACGACTTTATGTTTGGACTTTCCTTAACTGGTTCGATAATATTTGTTAGCTTTCCTCCAGGTGGAACCATAGATAATGCTTCTGCTGGATCAATTACAAAATCAAGTAAATATGGTTCATCACTTGATATTGCCTCTTTAAATGCTTCTTTTATTTCATTTGGATTGGTTATTCTTCTTCCTTTAATGCCGTAGCTTTCTGCAAGTTTAACAAAGTCAGGACTTTCCCCAAGATGAACTTGGCATTGTCTCTTTCCATAGTATAGGTTTTGCCATTGGTAAACCATTCCAAGGGTTCTATTATCAAATATACATACTACAACTGGGATTTCATAATCTTTAATTGTAGCCAATTCTTGGGAATTCATTAAAAATCCACCGTCTCCACTAACGGAGATGACATTTGCATCAGGTCTTGCGATTTTAGCTCCAATCGCAGACGGGAACCCAAAGCCCATTGTACCTAATCCACCGGATGAAATGAATGACCTTGGAGCATTTGCCTTAAAATAATGGGCCATCCACATTTGATTTTGTCCAACATCAGTTGTTATAATACTGTTCTTTAATTCTGGATCTATTTCCTTTAGAGCTCCCATCAATTCTTTTACTATTCTCTGTGGTTTCATAGGAATGTCGTCATAATCCATCATTGGCATGGAAGTTTTTTTCAGGTCATTTATGTATTCCATCCATTCTACTTTTGCTTTTATATCCTTCTTCATTAAATGGATTAACAAATCCTTTAAAATTATTTTTGCATCCCCTACGATTGGAATATCAACTTTTATGTTTTTCCCGATTTCTGCAGGATCTACATCTATATGAATTACTTTTGCATATGGGGCGAATGATTTTAGATCTCCAGTTATTCTATCTGAAAATCTACACCCTATGGCAATTAAAACATCACTTTCAGCTACACAGTAGTTTGCAGGCTTTGTACCGTGCATTCCCACCATACCGAGAGCTAAAGGATGTTCTTCTGGGAAACTTCCTTTTCCCATTAACGTTGTACACACAGGAATTTTTGCAAGTTCAGCAACTTTTATGAGCTCCTCTGTAGCACCTGCAATATTTACCCCACCACCGGCTATAATAACAGGTCTTTCTGCAATTGATATGAGCTCTGCAGCTTTTTTAATTTGGAGGGGGTGTCCTACCTTTGTTGGTTTGAATCCTATTAAGTTAACCTTGGCTGGAATAGGATGCTTTTTTAAATCTACATCTAGTTCTTGAGTATCCTTAGGTAAGTCTATATGGACAGGCCCCGGCCTCCCGGTTTTAGCTATTTCAAATGCTGATCTAAATGTTTCAGGTATTTCTTCAGGTTTTTGAATCTGAAAATTGTGTTTAGTTATCGGCATAAAAAGACCGAGGGCATCTATCTCTTGGAACGCATCATTTCCTATTAGTTTTGTTGGAACTTGCCCGGTTAGTGCCACAACAGGGGAAGAATCTGCATGAGCTGTTGCAATCCCTGTTACAAGATTAGTAGCTCCTGGACCTGATGTACCGATACATACCCCAACATCACCACTAGCTCTTGCATAACCGTCTGCTGCATGTGCTGCAGCCTGTTCGTGCCTTGTTAGCACATGTATGAAGTCGGAGTCATAGAGTGCATCATAAAAAGGTAAGAGAGCTCCACCCGGATAACCAAAAAGAACTTTAACATTTTCTGCTTCAAGTGCCTTCATCATAACTTCTGATCCTTTCATGACATCACCAAAATAAACAGATACTGGTAATTACTAACATTATTTGTAAGGTTATTTGTAAGGTTAGTTTATCTAAATATTATATAAATATTATGTGAAGTATGCAATATCAAAGATTAATTTATTTTGGATATAAAAAGTGGAAAAATTGAATAAGGGATATAACATATGAGGGTTATATATTTTAGTATGTTTTTAATTGGGGTGGTTTTATGGTAGTTGCAGAAGTTACAATAGTCCCACTTGGGAAAGGAGCAAGTGTCTCTAAGTATGTTAAAAAAGCTATTGAAGTATTTAAAAAATATGATAATTTAAAGGTAGAATCCAATGCTATGAGCACGGTTTTAGAAGGGGATTTAGATATTGTACTTAGTGCCTTTAAGGAAGCTCACAGAGAAGTTCTAAAAGATTCAGATAGAGTTTTAAGTACTTTGAAGATAGATGAAAGAACAGACAAGGAAAATACTATAGAAAGAAAGTTAAAAGCTATCGAATAAATTAATACATAAATAGTTCAATGAACAAAAATCTAAGATGTTACAGGGAAGTTGGCAACCTCGTTGTCCAACTCGTTCGGTGAAAATATGATTTTAGGGATTCACGACGGACACAATGCAAGTGCTTCATTAATTGACAGTAATGGGATAAAGTACGCCATAAGCGAAGAGAGATTTACAAGAAAAAAAAATCAACGGGGTTTTCCAAAAAACAGTATAGAGTATATTTTGAACAGTTTGGAAAATACTGGAAGTAATGAGAACAGTAACATTGATTTAATAACCGTAGGGGGAGTATTTAGGAAAGGGGGTAGGTTAAAGGATTTAAAAAGATTTCAGGAAAAAATCCAAGTTCCAATGCTCTACTTTAATCACCATCTTTGCCATGCATCTCTTTATCAACTTTCTGAGTTTAAAGAGTGTTTGTCAATAACAATAGACGGAGGGGGAGATGGATTTTCTTCAACAGTTTCAATTGGAACTAAAAAAGGTCTTGAAATTATTGCTCAAAGTGATTTAATTGATTCAGTGGGGGACTTCTATGCCTCAATAACAGAACTTTTGGGTTTTAAGCCAATGGAAGATGAAGGAAAAGTTATGAGCCTTTCAGGATATGATTGTGAGGGTGTAACCTACGACTACGATTTAAAAATTTTAGATTACAATGAAAAAACAAAATCCTTTAAGAATTATTTAGGTACCGTAGGTTATGAAGCTACAAAGGCTTTAAAGAGAATTTTCAATTATTCTGGTTCTTGGGATGAAAAAGTTTCAATATCTAAGTTTGCCCAAAAAACCTTGGAAGATACTGTTTTAAAATTAATAAAAAGCCTTGTTCATGAGACAGGTATTGAAAATATTGTTTTTAGTGGGGGAGTTGCACAGAATGTCAAACTCAACAAAGTAATAAGGGAAAACGTTGGGGAGATTTTTATACCTCCGTTTATGGGGGATGAAGGTTTATCAATAGGTTCTTCGCTCTTACTAGATAATGCAAAATTTAATAAGTCAAATATAATTTTAAAAGACACCTACTTAGGGTATGAAATAAAAAACGAAGATATTACCATCAACAGTACTGGCCTGAACAATAACTTGAATTACAAAATAACATATCTTGAGGAAGAAGAAATCCCTGAAGTTGTTGGAGATTTAATAACTTCAAATAAAATAGTATGTGTTTGCAGAGGTAGGATGGAGTTTGGACCTAGAGCTCTAGGAAATAGGAGTATATTGGCATTACCTACAAAAGAAAATGCTATAAAAATTGGAAAAATGTTAAAAAGGGATTTATTTATGCCATTTGCCCCTACGATTCTCTACGATTATGTGAATGACTACTTAGAAAATCCTTCTTACAGTCCATTTATGACTATGTTGTTCGATGTTAAAGAAAATAAAGAAAAGATGAGTAATATAAACGATATATCCGGGGTAGTTCACAAAGACAACACTACAAGACCTCAAACCTTAAAGAAAGATTTCAATAGTACTTACTACGGAGTAATAAGCCATGTCTATGAGTCCAAGGATATTCCTATGGTTTTAAACACCAGCTTTAACTTACACGGTGAGCCAATAGTTTGTAATGAAAAAGATGCCATTAGGTCGTTTAAAAAAGTAGGGGACGCCCTTTTATTGGGTAATTATTTGATAGAAAAAAATTAAAAAAATGATACTATCCTTCTAAAACTTTTACATAAAAGCGTCTATTTCTTGGACCATCAAATTCGCAAAAATAGATTCCCTGCCAGGTACCTAACAAAATTGAACCATTTTTGATTATAACGGTTAAAGAGGAACCAAAAAGACTGCTTTTTATATGTGCATCGGAATTTCCTTCCATATGTGAAAAATTATAATTTTTTGGTATTTTTTCATTTAAAAATTTAATTATATCTTTTTTTACTGAGGGGTCCGCATTTTCATTTATAGTTATAGCCGATGTGGTGTGGGGTGTAAATACTACTGCAATTCCGTTCTGAATCTTGGACTTTCCAATGGATTCAACAACAAAATTGGTAATATCAATCAATTCTTCCCTTGAATTTGTTTTAATTGAATATTCAAAAAGCATAAAGTCCCACCTAAAAATGAGTTATACGATTAGAAATATTATAATGAAGATAAAAAATAAAAATTTAATTGATTAATCCAATCTATATCTTAATATTGCAGCCATACCTCTAAAAGCCTTTGAAATCTGGCTACCTTCTTCTGTATCTGTGGAAATAACTCTTAATTCAGTGTTACTTTCTTTACATAGTTCTGATAAATATTCTATAATATCTTTGGTATCTTCAATATAGAGCATACCTTCACATGTTGGACAGGTTTTTGTCTTCAGCTCCTCTTCAAACTTTGACAACTCATCAGTCTTTACGTTGATTTCTTCAGTATAGTCACAGTTATTACATTTTACAGTTACCCTTGTCATGTTTATATCTTCGGTAACTATGAGAACATCGACAGCTCCTATCAAGAGATATTTCATAACCTCTTTTTCACCATAGGCTGCAAGTCCCCCATCTTCCTTTATTAGTTCCTTGAAGAATCTTTGGACGACTTCTTTTTCTTTCATTAATTCCATATCTCTTAGAAGGTCGGATGCTTTATCAAGCAATTCTCTGATACCAAATTCTTCGGTATAGCATAGGTCAAAAGTATCTATAACCTTCTTTTTCAATTCATGATGTAGATAGTCTTTTTCAACGAATTCGTTTTTGGTGTTTCCAGGACCTCCAACCAATATACCTCTTAGTTTTTTCTCTTCTAAAATAGGTAAAAGTCCTTCGTTTGCATATTCTCCTACTCTGACCATAAATTGGTGTGCAGCATCGTCAATTAATCTCTCTAACCTTCTTGCAGACTGACCACCAGCTTTGAACTTTCCAGGAACTCCACTGGTCAATTTTTTAGTAATTTGAATATCCTTTCCTCTAACTATACCCAACGTAGCTTCATTCCTATCTATTAGAATAACCCCGTAAACGTCTTTATCTTGAATAAAGCCTTCTAAAGGTTCTGTATAGAACTGAGAATCACATTTGTATATGAAAGTTTTTACAGGTTCAGGAGGCTCCAATACATAAACTTCCATTTTTTCTGTTCCTGGACCTCCCCTAGGAATCATTCCTGCAAATATGATGACTCCTTTTTCAAGAGGTTCTTTTAAAAGCTTTAATCTTTGTAGTATAACCTCAATTGCTGATTGAACGTTTTTCTTTGTAGTTTTACTTTTAATGTTTGAGGATTGTGACAGCTCTTCCTTTAAATACTGGGAAACGTCTGAGAGTCTCCTTCCTGCTGGAATGTATAAACTAATGAGCTCTGTACCTTTTCCTTTTTTATCTCTGAGTTCCTTAAGTGCCTTTTTAAACAGATATACATCCGTTGATGAATTTTCACCCATTAAATCACCTTACCTTAAAAATAGATTATATATATTAAAACTAGTTAAATTATAGTCACCTCATATAATTCCAAGTACTAATAAATGTTTTAATCAACCAATCATATTTGAAATGTTACTTCAATTTAACTTAATTTGTTATAGAATATATGGATTGTAATAAAATATACATCCGGTATGAGATGAACTTATATTAACAACACTATTAAAAATATCGGACGAAAACCTTAATGACGATTTAGTAACCAATATTTTTAAAAAGTATATATACTTTTTTATTTTTGTGAGGGAAATAATGGCTAAAAAACAGATCATCGGTAAACTTTCAGATGAAAGAGTTTTGGTTTTTGATAGAGATGGAATCTCAAAATTGCATTCAAAGCGATATGGGGAGTTAAATGATAATTTTCTATCATTATCTCTTGTAGAAGCATTGTATGTTGTGTCAAAAAATTGGCTTAGAGTGAAGGATAAAAGAAATAAGTTCTTATCCTTTGAGGAACTATATGATTATGCACATCAAATAGAAGAGAAGTTGTGCATTAGGTATTTAGTATATAAAGACCTTAGAAATAGAGGCTATACTGTAAAAACTGGATTAAAATATGGTTCAGATTTCAGACTATATGAAAGGAGCAATATTGATGAAGTTCACTCTACATATTTGGTTAAGGTTTTTTCAGAGGAAAAACCCTGTGACATTTCAGAAATTACGGGATTTGTAAGAGTTGCCCATTCAGTAAGGAAAAAATTAATAGTGGCAATCGTTGATGCTGATGGAGATGTTGTCTATTACAACATGAGTTATTTAAAACCATGAACTAAAATCTTAACTTTGTAGTATTCTTTGTAGTATCTAATTAACTGTTAAAAGATTATAATTTTATTGGAAATAAAAGGGGTGATAGCTTGAGAATTACACCTGAAAAAGAAAAGAAATTAATCATGGATATATTAAAAAAACATGGTATCAACGAGAAAGATGCAGAAATAACTGCGAACATATATGTTGAAGCAGATTTAAAAGGGTTTACATCACATGGAATTGGGAGGTTCCCTCAAACTGTCATAGGTCTTGAAATAGGCAATATAAATCCAAATCCCGATATAAAAATATTAAAAGAAAGTCCTGCTGTTGCCACAATAGATGGCGATATGGGATTAGGTTATGTTATAGGAACAAAATCAATGGAGCTCGCTATTGAAAAGGCAAAAAATGTAGGTATTGGTGCAGTTGCTACAGTTAACGCAAATCACTTTGGAATCACAGGACATTATTCAGAAATGGCGTTAAAACATGATTTAATTGGGATTGTTATTACCAACACCGAACCTGCAATGGCTCCTTTTGGAGGGAAGGCCAAAATATTGGGTACAAATCCGATAGCAATTGCAGTTAAAGGAAAAAAACACACTTATTCATTGGATATGGCTACTGCCTCAGTGGCAAGGGGAAAATTGCTTGAAGCTAAGAGGGTTGGAAAAGAAATTCCTCCAAACTGTGCAGTTGATAAAGAAGGAAACATAACAACTGATCCAGTAAAGGCATTAGAAGGCTGCATATTGCCTTTTGGTGGGCCTAAAGGATATGGTCTTGCCCTTGCAATTGAGATCCTTTCAGCACTTGGAGGAGCTGAAATGGGAACAAACGTTAAAGGAACGGCAAACCCTAACGAAAGATGCACAAAAGGCGACTTGTTTATTGCAATAGATCCAGAGTTCTTTGGAGATAAGGAAGAGTTCATGGAAAAAGTGGACAAATTAATAGATGAAATAAAGAGCTCCGAACCTGCCAAAGGATTTGCCAATGTTTTGATTCCAGGGGATATTGAGAGGATGAATATGGAAAAAAGAAAAGAAGGTTTTGAGATAGATACTGAGCTCTACACTAAATTAAAGGAAATCTGTGAGAAAAATGGATTAGATATTAGTGAGTATGTGGAATAATTAATCATACTTTTTTATTTTTATAAAAATTAATTTTTGGATGATACTTAAAATGATCATCAAAATTTGAAGGATTTTTTGAAGATTTACTCAACTTAATATTCTTTTTTTAGCGATAAAAAATAAAATAAAATAAAAAAATAAATTTATAAATCTCTTGGATCTACAATTTCCCCTTTAACTGCACATGCTGCTGCAGTAGCTGGGGATGCCAAATAAACCTCAGATTCTAAGGAACCTTCTCTTCCTCTGAAGTTCCTGTTGGATGTTGCTACACCAACTTCACCAGGACCTAAAATACCATACAGAGCTCCCATACAAGCTGAACATGATGGGTTGGTTACAACACAGCCGTATTTGTAGAATTTTTGGATAATTCCTTCTTCTATAGCTTGTAACATAACTTCTCTTGATGCAGGTGTTACAACTACCCTTATATCGTCTGATATTCCACCGTGTTTTTCTATTATCTCAATTGCTATTCTCAAGTCTTCCAATCTTCCGTTTGTACATGAACCAATGAACACCTGGTCAATAGGTGTGCCTGCAACTTCTCTAACTGCCTTTACATTATCTACGTTGTGAGGACAAGCCATCACAGGTTCTAAGTCGTTTACTTCAATTTCAAATACTTCTTCATATTCGGCGTCTTCATCGCCTTTAATTACTTCAAATGGTCTTTCTGTTCCGTGTTTTGCCATTGCGTCTTTTATGAATTGAACTGTTTTTGCATCAGGTTCGATTAAACCAGCCTTACCGCCCATTTCAATTGCCATGTTTGACATTGTCATTCTTGAAGCTATTGAAAGATTTTTAACTGTTTCTCCACCAAACTGAGCAGCTTTATATGTTGCACCATCAGCCCCAACTTCCCCGATTATTCTTAAGATAATATCTTTTGACATTACATAAGGTTTTAATTCTCCGGTAATGTTGAAGTAAAGTGTTTCAGGGACTTTAAACCATAATTCTCCGGTTGCAAATACTGCAGCCATGTCTGTACTTCCTATTCCAGTGGCAAATGCCCCAAATGCTCCGTATGTACAGGTATGACTATCTGCACCAACTACCACGGTTCCTGGTAATATATGTCCTTTTTCAGGTAAAACTTGGTGGCAAACACCTTCTCTTATGTCGTAGAAGTTCTTTATCTTTTGTTCTTTTACAAATTTTCTCATTAATATATGGTTTTCAGCCGCATTTATACTATCAGCAGGAATCTGGTGGTCAAATGGTATTACTATCTTTTCCCTATCCCAAACTGTTTCAATACCTTCTTTTTTCAAAGTGTTTACAGTTAAAGGACCAGTTATGTCATGAACCATGGCAGTTTCAATTTTTGCCATTACTATATCTCCAGGGGATGCTTCCTTTTTACCTGATGCTCTTGCAAGTATTTTTTCAGCTAGAGTCATTCCCATGTTTATACCTCCGGTAATTAAACAAACTTGATGAGTATGTAGTTTTTCGAACGAAAATGAAAAAAATTAGAAATCTTTATCACCATATCTCCTCAGCTATTTGGAGGGATACAATGATAAACTAGTGGCAATTATAGTCGTTTGACAAGTAACCATATTAAATATTTCACTAAAAATTTAATATATTCTTATTATATACTTACTATTAATGGTAGTAACAGATAGGTAGTTTTATTATTCACAGTAGGATAGAGCTGAACAACTTTTACTGTTCAAATAAGAGTGTTATGTATTTATACTGCTTAACTGCCAAACGACATACCTAAATGTTTGGAAAGTATTATATATTAGAACTATTTAAGTATTTCTACAAACACATTAGCAGCTTTTTTTATAATATGCGAGGTGTAAATAAATGATGGATACTCAAAGACCTTTAGATGCGTTAGGTAAATCAATAAACACAAACGTAACCGTCTATTTAAAAGACGGTAAAGTTGTTAAAGGAAGATTAAAAGCTTATGATTTACACATAAATTTAGCATTAGAAAATGCAAAAGTTGAAGCTGAAGAAGAAAAAGAATACCAAATGTTACTCATTAGGGGAGATAACGTACTCTACATTTCATTATAATTAAAAACCCACATATATATCCCCTAGGGTTTTCATAGCCCGCCTTCGTTTAAATTCACTTAGGCGAAATAAAATAGAAAAAATAAACACGGTGAAAGAATGAGTAAAGGTACACCTTCACAAGGTAAACACAACAAAGGTTCAAACCACATAATATGTAGAAGATGCGGAAGAAGATCATACCACGTAAGAAAAAAAGTATGCGCAGCATGTGGATTTGGTGCAAGTAAAAGAATGAAAAGATTCGCTTGGCAATGGAAAAAAGTGAATGGACAAAGATTAAAATAATATATATTATTCTTTCCTTTTTATTTCATAAATATAGTGATGTGCAATTTTAAACGAACTATTACATACTTTATAAAAATGAAAACTGCAAAGATAAAATTATATTTCAATTTAACAGTTTATATATGTTTAAATAAAATTACCTGTATTAATTAATTAAGTAATGCACACCACTATAAATTTTATAGAATAACTACTCTTTTGTAAGTTTTAAATACTAGACTAATTTATTTTATACCATTCAATTTAAACTGTGATACCATGTGTGGAATATTCGGGATTTACTCTTACGAAAAGAATAATGTGTCTAAAAAGATATACTACGGCCTCTATGCTTTGCAACACAGAGGGCAAGAAGGAGCAGGAATAGCTACAAGCGATGGAAGGGGACTTTGCTACCACAAAGGTATAGGTCTTGTCCCTGATGTTTTTACAAACAAGGAGCTCCAGAATCTCTACGGCCATGTTGGTATTGGTCACGTTAGATACTCCACTACCGGAGATAGCATAATTGAAAACTGTCAGCCATTCGTTGTTAATAGCTCTTTGGGAAGAATTGCAATAGCCCATAATGGTGACATTGTAAATTCATCTATTTTAAAAAGAGAGTTGGAAAACAAAGGTCATATATTTGTTTCTTCAACCGATTCCGAAGTTATAGCACAGTTACTCGTTAGAGAACTTTTGAAAACTGAAGACATTGTTGAAGCAATCGCCAATATTTCAAAGGAATTAATTGGTGCATATTCTTTACTGATAATTTACAACAAAACATTAATTGCAGTTAGAGATCCTCATGGATTCAAGCCTCTCTGCATGGGAAAAGACGAGGAAAAAATATACTTTTCCTCTGAGAGCTGCGCATTGGATGTAGTTGATGCCAAATTTGTAAGAGATATTAAACCTGGGGAAATAGTGATTGTGGATAAAAATGGAATAAACTCTTATCAACTACCAAACTCTAGTTCAAAAGTATCCTCATGCATGTTTGAATACGTCTATTTTGCAAGACCTGATTCTGTAATTGATGGAATTAGTGTTTATAAGGTCAGGAGAAATATTGGAAAAATACTTGCAAAAGAACACCCGTGTGATGCAGATATTATTTCGCCTGTTCCTGATTCTGGAATTACCTTTGCTCTCGGATATTCTGAAGAATTGAATATTCCATATTATGAAGGATTAATTAAAAACCGGTACGTTGGAAGAACGTTCATACTTCCTACACAGGAGGAAAGGGATTTAGCAGTTAGATTAAAGATGAATCCTGTTAAGTCAGTATTGGATGGTAAAAAAGTAGTTTTAATTGATGATAGTATTGTAAGAGGTACTACATCAAGAAGAATAGTAAACATGGTGAGAAAGGCGGGAGCAAAAGAAGTTCATTTAAGAATAGGTTCTCCAAAGATAATGTCCCCTTGCTTCTATGGAATTGACATGCCTACGAGGGAGGAATTAATAGCAAATTCAAAGGACACGGAAGAAATAGCCCGCCATATAAATGCAGATTCTGTAGGGTATTTAAGTATTGAAGGTCTTATAAAAGCAATAGGTAGGAAGAATTTATGTTTAGCTTGTTTATCGGGAGAATACCCAACTGATGTGTCTTGTAAGCTAAAAAATTAATAGGCCCTTGTATTAACTTTTTAAAATATATAGTCCTTGGTGGAGATTGGACAAACACTTACTTTTGCATTTAATAAGGTGATTGGTATAAGATACATTAAGATAGTTGTACCCAGGAAACTACTAGATAGTGTCGAAAAAATTCTAAAAAACACCCATGCATACTCTATTTCAGTAATTGAACCATTAAAAACATCCATTAAAGATGGGATAATAATCACCTGCTATGCAACAGCTAGCGATGCTGAGAAAATAGTTTTAGAATTAAGGAAAATGGGCATTGGTGAAAAGGGATATGGAAACGTTACAATAATACCTGGAAATATAGCATTTTCATGTAAGGACGAAGGTCTGGCGTCTTCAAAACTATCTCCATTGGAGCTCTATTACAAAGCAAAGACTATGGCAAAGCTATCAAATGATGTTATTGTAAAGATAGTTTTAGCAAGTATTATGGGGGCCATTGGTATAATAGAACACAACATACCTACATTGATTGGTGCTATGATCATAGCTCCCTTGGTGGATACTGTAATGGCAAGTGCCATAGGAAACGTATTGAACAGAAAAGAATTGGTATTCGAGGGAATGAAAAAAGAATTAATATGCACTGTTATCGTTATATCATGTGCATTTGTATTAGGTTTTATATTTAACATATCTGAAGAACTAATTTCAATATATTTAACAGAAACGTCCCTATTATTAAGTTCAATAGTAGCCGTTGTTGCAGGAACTTCGGGAGGAATGAGTATTGCCAGTGGAAAGGATTATGAAATGATAGGAGTTACAATAGACGTATCCATATTAATTCCTGCATTACTGGTAGGAATGGCATTAGCCACAGGAAATGGTGGTTTAATATACACAACTATAATTTTGTTGATAGCAAATATCGTTTTGTTGGATATCGGTGGATTTATTGGGTTGAAGTATAAGATAAGAAGAAATCAGCAAGATTTTGATGAAATCTTTTAATGCTTACTTTTTTTCTTTCTTATTGGTCTACCAGGTTCTTCTTAATTTGGAGATAATTACTTTTTTTATCCTATCAAAAAGACTTTCATTATACATTCCTTCTATACGATTTAGGTCAACATAGGAACCTACTGTCTTAAGGGCGAGGTCCATATAGGCTATTGAAGATGGAGATTTTGGAGAATATTCCAGAACACTCATTTTTTTCAAAGTCGAATTCCTTATATTTTCATCTTCAGGGATCTTACCAATTATCTTTTCTTCAATTATCATTTCAATTTCATCCTCACCCATCTCTCCGAAATCTCTTCCAGTCCTATTTAGAACAACACCTATAAGGGGAGTTCCTGCCATTTCACTACTTTTTTTTATTTTACACCCATCTGCAATTGAAAAGAGCTCTGGAGTAACTACAAGCATGACTTTATCGGCAATAGCTAAGTAGATTGCCATGTCTCTATTTAGCCCTGCAGGGGCATCAATAATAACATACTCGTAATCATCTGCAACTTCATTAATCACATCGGTAAATAAATCTAAATCAGATTTTTTGTATCCTTCAATAGATAAGCTGGTAGGCAACACATAAGTTCCTGTTTTGTGTTTATAAATAGCATCCTGCACCGAACATTCTCCTGAAAGAACCTCGTGTAAAGAAGGTTTATTTTTTTCAAGGTTGAATATCAGCCCCAAATTGGCCATTGAAATATCTCCATCAATAACTAGTGTTTTCTTTCCAATTTTTGATAATGCAACTGCTAAATTTGCAGAAGTTGTTGTTTTACCTACCCCTCCTTTTCCAGATGCCACCGTAATAATCATTATATCACCATTTCCGAACTGAAATGAAGTAAATAAGTAAATCTTTTTTATGTATTTCCTAATGAATAGAATAACAAGAAAATCATCAATCTATTTTAATTACTTTGGAATAAATAATATTAAATGATTATTATTTGTCTATTGCCTCTATTTATTAAATTTATGTTATTATACACTCCCATGAAATCTTAAAAATAGATTAAGATAAATTATTCTGTAAAATATTCTAAAATAGTCATGTATTACATTTCTGCAGGATTGATATGAATTTACGTTATTAGAAAAATAGTGTTAGATAGAGCTCCAACTATTTTTATAATATTATACCTATATTATACCTGTGTTTTAATAATGCTGTAGAAAAAAATAGTTTAAAAATAGTTCATACTTTTATTTTTCTTCATGTTTTATTACTCTTACCAAAATAGCGTTAGTTGGGCATCTTCCAGCACAAAATTTACAATTATGGCAGTGTTCAACAGAATATGCGTAATATTTTCCATCCTCATCTTTTTTCCAGATTAATGGTCCCTTTGGACATACATCATAACATCTGCCGCAGCCAATACATTTGTCTTTATCTACAATGATTTCAACAGTCATAATATCATCTTTTGTGTAATATTTAAATATCTGTACTACAAATAGCTAGTTCGTGAATTGCAAAGCTATTGTTGGGGTATACGATGGACAAGAAAGATAGAAAGATCTTAGAGATACTCATGGACGATGGTAGAAAACCATTCACAGAGATTGCAAAGGAATTAAATACTAGCGAAAGTTCTGTAAGGAAGAGGATAAGGAAGATGGAAGAAGAAGGAGTGATTAAAGGTTATTCAGTTCTAGTGAATCCTGCAAAGATAGGCTATAACGTAATCGCATTAACTGGATTTGATACTGACCCCCAAGACTTTTTAAATGTAGCTAAGGAGCTCTGTAGATTTGAAGAAGTAAAAAAGGTATTTACATCTACAGGAGATCATATGATAATGACTGAAATATGGGCTAAAGACGGTAATGAACTTACAGATATTATATTTAATAAGATTGGAAAGATAAAGGGCATTAAGAAGGTCTGCCCTGCTATCATCCTTGAACAGCTTAAATAATATTTATTTTTATTTTTGTACTTGATTATTTGAAGTATCTATCAAGTATTCCTTTTAACATTTTAGCATGTCTTGCTTCGTCTCTTGAACTTTCATCAAAGAAATCGTGTGCAGGATCAATGCCTAATTCTTTTGCCTTTGTTGCTGCTGCCTTTTTCTCTTTGTTTGCCATACATTCGCCTTTTAACATCATTTCAATGTTTTCTTTTAAGTTGTCTGAGATTACACCATTCATTTCTGCAAAGTGTGCAGCGTGTTCTGCTTCTTCAAATGCTATTCTTTTTAAAACTTCTGCAACTTCTGGAAGTCCTTCTCTTTGAGCCTGTCTTGCCATTGCCAGGTACATTCCTACTTCTGCACATTCGCCTTTGAAGTTTGCTTCAACTTCTTTTTCAAGATCTGTTTTTTTTGTTGTTCCAACTTTGTGTTCATTTACAAGTTCTAATTCCATAGTCTCACCTATGTTAGTTATTTTATATCATTTTATGTTATGTTTCTTTTATGTTTTTATAATTATTCGGTCTTCATTTCTTTTACTTTAACTGCAAGTCTCTTACCCATGTTGTAGCATTTTTCGAGCTCATCTTCTGTTGGTACGTAGTATAATTCGTATTCATCCAATACTTCAAATCCGCATTCTTTTAATTTTTCAGCAAGTACTTTGGTTCCGCCACCGTTTCCACCCATTGAACCAAACGCGAGGGCAAGTCTCTTTAAACCTGTTCTGTTGAATTTTAAGCCTTTTAAGTAGTATATTAAATCCCCAACACTTGGGAATGGTTCGTCATATATTGTTGGAGCTCCTAAGAGGAATGCCTTACTATCTAAAATGTCTTTTACAATTTCACTTCTTTCATCGTTGTGAAGGAAGTACATTTTAACATCTACACCTTCACTCATAATACCTTCTGCAAATGCATGGGCCATTTTTTGGGTTGAACCGTGCATTGTGTCGTAAACGATTGTTACTTTATCTTTACATTTTCCTGTTGCAAAGTCTTGGTATGCACCTATAACTTTCATTGGGTCAGTCCAAATCTGTCCGTGTGATGGTGCAATCATCTTTATTTTTTCAAGTAATCCTAATTCAATAACTTCCTTGAATTTTTTCAATACCAACTTTGAAAGTGGCGTAATTAAGTTTGCATAGAATTTCTGGTTTGCATCCATTAAAATATTTTCTGGAATTTCGTGGTCAAATCTTTGAGTGAAGCATAAGTGTTGTCCAAATGCGTCATTTGAGAATAAAATTCCTTCTTCAGCATATAATGTGAACATACTGTCTGGCCAGTGTAGTAATGGAGCTTCTAAGAATGTTAATGTTTTTCCACCTAAATCTATACTTTCCAATGATTTAACAACTTTAAATGGTGCACCTTTTAATGATGGGAAGTGTTTTACTAAACCTTCTACTGCTACTTCGGTACAATATATTGGTGCTTCAGGGAACTTCTTGTGTATTTCTGGAAGTGCTCCACTGTGGTCCTTTTCTACGTGGTTTTGAACTATTACATCAATTTTAAATTCTCTTCCTTCCTTTTCACATGCGTCTTTTATTCTTCCCCACATCTGAGCGGAAGTTCCTGGGTATGTGTTATCGATTAATGCAACTTTGTCATCTCCAAATACTAGGTATGCGTTGTACGTTGTCCCATTCAGGGTATATCCATGGTACATTCTGATATCCCAGTCTAAGACCCCTACCCAATATACTCCATCTGCAATTTTTACTGCATCTGCTTTCATTTTAAACCCTCCTTAAAGTTTACAAGTAAATATAGTATTAAAGTAGTATATTATACTAACGGTGCGTAATTCATCGTTAAGACTGTACATAAATACGAAATCCGTCGTTTAATATTGAATAAAAATTAAATTAAATGAAAATATGAAGAATAAAAAATTAGGGTTATGATCGTGATGGATAAATTGTTAAACGATTTTACTGCCTGTAAATATCCACTTTAAAGTAGCAGGCATCAGCTCCTTGAGACATGCACTTTATCTCATCTACAACAACAGTTTTTTTATATATGCACTCTAGAGCTCCGGCAATCAACCCGGCATCGAAATAGCATATTGGTTCATTGGTGTCTAAACCATCGCACATGGCACATTCATTAACCTTCAAAATTAACGGCTTTCTACCCTCAAACTTTAAAATACCCAGATTATTTCTTCTAAAAAACTTCTTCAATTCTCCCAAATTTTTTGGATTAAGAAACTTCCCAAATTCATAACCCATTTCATACAATGTTATCTCAGAACCACATTTTTTTATTTTATCCATCACTATATAGACCATTACCCTAAAAAATTCTAATGGTATCGAGTCCTTTTTCCTTTCAGTGTATTCTTCCTCTTTAAACACTAACTTCTCCCTATCAAATCCCTTTTTTAAATGTGATACAACCTCTTCAACCAATTCTTCATCATTAGGGAACTCCTCCTGTTCGCTTCCATTATTCAACATCTCTCTGAACAGCCCCTCCATGTCCCTATTTAATTTTAGCTGAATTTGCAAATTTATCACCAAATAAATTATAAAATTAGTTTATTTTTTGGATTTAATAATATTAACGGTGTTTTTCTCGTATAAATATTGAAAAAATAGACGAATTTCGGAAAATTAAAAAATTAATAAAATGAAGATTATTTTTTATAAATTTTTAAAATGTCAAAAACACTCAATGTTCCAACAACTTCGTAGTCGTCATTTACTACTGGATAGGCTAAATCCTCGTTTTGGATCATTTCATGTATTAATTCATCTGTTAGTTCATCATTTTCATTTAAAACTTTTATTTCATCTAAATATAACATCAGCTCTTCAATTTTTGAGTGTTTACATCCTGCAAGTAAATCGAGAGCTGTTATCCAACCTACAAGTTTTCCATCCTCCAAAACTGGGGCGTAGTTTTTTCTCTTTTTATAGAGTACCTGCACTATTTCGCCCCCGATATCGTTTAACGATAGGCTTATAAACTCACTATTTACAACTTCTTTAATCTTCATCGTCATATTCTTCCTCTCCTTTTTTTAATCTTTTACTTATTACAACACCTAAAATCATTGCGAAAGGTATAAATGCAGCTGCCAAAAAGTAGGGATCTTCATTTATTATATGCCTATTGTGAAGACCTTCAAATATAATTAATGCGAGCTCTGTAAAATAAAATGCTGCAAAAATCATATAAAGGCCTTCTATTGCCTTCTGCATACCGAGCTGCGTTTTTGTAGTTTTGTGTATCTCTCCCTGTAATTTAATGGTTTTATTGTTTTGAGATATATTTACTTTAGTTTCCAGAACTTCCACAAGATCGTTTACAGTGTTTTTAAGTGTGGATAGTTCGGTTAGTAGGTGGTAGAATTCTTCCAGTATTTTATTAACGTCAAGATTTGGATCTACCTCACCTAAAAACATCTTGAAATCCTCAGATTTCTCAATATTTTGAGCCACATAGTACTCAAAAGTGTTATATTTTTTAGATAGTTCTCCCTGTAAATTTGAGATTTTCGAAAGATTGTTAACAAGCAGGTAAAGCCATTTTTCAAATGATTCATTTCCTGAAATGTTTATCTTGTTTAGCACGACTTTTATTTCATCCTGTATTTTATACATTTCTTCAGAATATTTCAAATGGCATTTTTTCATAATTTCTACTAAATTACTTAGTACTTCAAGCATTATTATATACTCGACTATCTTAATGATTTCATTATTAATGATTTTATTCTCCCCGCTGATTAAATACCGTCTTCTATACAGAGGATTATTGTAATTAGTCGATATTTTTAATCCTTTAAATTCAATCTCTCTTTTTGCAGGAATTTCTATTGAGGTATTGATGCATATATCAAAATCATGATCGCTTGGAATGTCTATATTATTATTAAGATATTCTTCAAGGTTTTTAAACCACATTTGAAGGTTTTTATGGACAACATCTTCTTTAAATTTGATTAAAATATTGTCCTTAAAACCATAACCACTGTTTTTTAGTATGTAGTATTCATCAAGTAATTCTTTTATATCAAATTTTGTGATTTTTTCTCCGCTTTGTGGTGTTCCCTCATCTAAAAAAGTTTTTTTCATAACGTTATCAAAAAATAAATGAACTTTTACAAAATTGTCTTTAATGTCGATAGGAACTTCCATATAGTCTTGAATACTCCTATTTGAGAGCATTGAAAGTGTTTCTCCAGGTTTCCATTTTTTGACATAATCCTTAGAGACGTAGAGCCCACAAAAACAATGGCCATATAATTCGATTTCCTTATCCCTTTCATTACAGGGACATAAAATATCCCCTAACTTACAAGGACAGTATTTAAATCCATTTTTTTCGTTTTTAAGCTGGGCATCAAGTACTCTTAAACAATAGTCCTTATCTGGATTTAGATAATAGCCTTGATATTCGCTGAAATTCTTTACTATTTTGTAGTATTCCTGTAATTTTTTATTATTTTTCATTTCTAAAATTTTATCATTTAATTTAGCTTCTATGGATTCATCCAACGTTTTACCGAGCAATTTTTCAAGTTTATTTTTGTCGTAGCCGAAAATCTTTTTACCCTTGTAAATTATTAGTGGGAAAGCTATTTGATCAGATCCCAACTCTCTAGTCAACCCTTCTCTTTCTTTTTCAGTTAATTCATCAACGTTTATTAGTTGGAATTTAACGCCGTTATGTTCGAGCACTTCCTTCAATATTACACACAACGGGCATTCTGACTTAATATATAATTTTAAAATTTCTTCCATCTTATCAACCACTGAATAATAAAAGTCGGTTGTTGTTGTCTAAAAAAATAAATTTTGTATTTATTTTAGTTATTTATTATTTCATCACTATTTCATTGGTTCTTTTAGAATTATCAGCCTATCGGTACAGGTGAAGCATGGGTCGCAGCTCGCTATAATTAGTTCTGCATCACTTACATGGTAGTCCTTTAAAATCGCTTCCATTGTTCCTAAATTCGTTGCAGTCGGGGTTCTAACTTTAGCCTGCCTTACTCTTCCTTCACTATCCAATCCATAGGAGTAGTACTGTTGCCCCCTCTGAGCCTCGGTATAACAGTCTATTGGTTTGAACTCATGGAGCTCGTAGTTTGGATTGTAAATTTTATCAGGTAAATTTGGGAGCTCTTTTAAAGCCTGTCTTATAATTTTAAGACTTTCAAAGCATTCGTAAAATCTTACGGCTATTCTTGATAAAACATCTCCGTCATCAAAGAGTATTTCATCAAATTCATAGGGATCGTATTCAGGAACATATCCCATTTTTCTCACATCTGATTTTATTCCGCTCCCCCTTGCTGTAGGACCTAATGCATGATACTTTGCTGCAGTTTTTCTGTCCAATACTCCAATTTCTTTCATCCTTGAGGTTAACATGGGGTCACTTAAAGTTCTGTCCATTAATTTTTCAAGTTTTTCTTCGAATTTTTCTAGTCTCTCCAAAATAGGACTTATTTGGCTATCTTTTATATTACATCTCGGTCTTATACCTCCAATAATCGGGCATGAATAATGCACCCTACTGCCGGTTATATCAAAAAATGTTTGCATTATTGGTTCCCTAAGCATGAAACTTCTCATAGACATTGTTTCATGTCCAAGGATTTCAAATGCATGCCCAAATAAGAGTGTATGAGAGTGTAATCTCTCAAGTTCTTCTACGATAATTCTTATATGATTTGCCCTCTCTGGAACCTCTATTCCACAGCCTATTTCGGTTACCCTTACGGCACTCCAAAGGTGAATGTGGGAGCATATTCCGCAGATTCTCTCACATAGAATACAGGCTTTTTCAGGGGGAAGGCCCTCCATTAGTCTTTCTACACCTCTGTGATTAACGCCTATTGTTAATTCAGCATCTTTTACAATTTCATCTTCAATAAAAAGCCTCAATCTATGAGGTTCCAACATTGTAGAATGAACAGGTCCTATAGTTATTTCTCCTTCGTACATGATTTCACTTTTTTACAATCTTGTGATTATGATATTATAAATAACACTATACATGAACAATTAAAATTTATCATTATCGATTATGATATTTATTAACTACGTTTTATATTTATAAAATTAATGATTTTTTGTGTTATAGATATTATACAACTATATAATAGACGCTCTTTTTAGCAAATGCATATAATGCTTTTTTAAAAGAGTAATATTGGAGGTGAATAAAATGGTGTTAAAATCCAGCGATTTTAATCCTAATTTCTCAGTAGAAATTATCAATGCTGGGAAGGAAATAATGGGGGAGGAACATGTTTCTTCTTTTCAAAAGTGCTATCAATGCGGAACATGTACCGGGGCCTGTCCAAGTGGGAGAATAACCCCTTTTAGAACAAGAAAATTAGTAAGAAGTGCATTAATGGGTGTAGAAGATGTTTTAGAAGGTGAAGACCTTTGGATGTGTACTACATGCTATGAATGTTATGAAAAATGTCCGAGAGAAGTTAAAATCACAGATATAATTAAGGTTATTAGAAATATTGCTGCCGAAAGGGGGTATATGGCAGAACCACACAGAAAAACTTCCCTTTATGTGTTTAAAACAGGTCACGCAGTACCTATAAATGATCAAATAAAGGAAGCTAGGAAAAAAATTGGGTTAACTGAAATACCGCCGACAACACACAAGTATCCAGAAACTTTGGAGATTGTAAGAGATATTATGGATCAATTAGCGTTCTGTAAAAAAGTAGGTATTTGTACGGAAACTATGGAATTAGAGCCTGTCAGATGGGAAGATATGAGTGAGTAATTATATGGTGAAAAAATGAATGATATGGAATTTGTATTTTTCTTAGGGTGTATAGCACCAAACAGATACCCGGGAATTGAAAGTGCCACATATAAGGCACTTGAAAAGTTAGGGATTAAGTTGCATCCTTTTGAAAAAGCTTCATGCTGTCCGGCACCTGGAGTCTTTGGTTCTTTTGATTTAGAAACCTGGCTTACATTAGCTGCAAGAAATATAACTGTAGCGGAAGAGATGGGGTTAGATATTATAACAATATGTAACGGGTGTTATGGTTCATTATATGAGGCAAACCACATACTTCATGAAAATGAAAATGCGAGAAATAAAGTAAATAAAGTTCTTTCAAAATATGGATTAGAATTTAAAGGTACTGCTAGAGTAAGACATCTTCCAGAAGTTCTTTATTATGAATTGGGGGTAGATGCAATAAAAGAGAAGGTGGAAAAACCATTGGATATAGATGTTGCAGTTCATTATGGTTGTCATTACCTTAAACCAACGGATGTAAAACACATTGAAAGTTCAGAAAGACCTAAGTCTTTTGATGGATTGGTTGAAGCATTAGGCGCAAAATCTATATACTACAATGACAAAAATATGTGTTGTGGAGCAGGGGGAGGTGTTAGAGCAAGAAATCTGGATGTTGCATTAGAGATGACGGAATCTAAATTAAAAAGTATGATAGAGGCAGGTGCAGACTGTGTGACTGAAGTATGCCCATTTTGCCATTTACAATTTGACAGAGGACAGATTGAAATAAAAGAAAGGTTTGGCAGAGAATATAGCCTCCCGGTAATTCATTATTCGCAATTACTGGGTTTGGCAATGGGTATGTCCCCAAAAGATGTCGCTCTCGACTTACACTTCATTTCACCAGAACCTGTACTTGAGAAATTAGGATTAAGTTTAGAATAACACCATTACAAACTGGATAATAAGGAAATTAATGGTTTGTAATAGTTAATAAAATCTAAGAGGGAACTTATGAAGAAAGAAGTATTTTTTGGAGAAGGCATGAGAATTGTTAAGGATGATTATCCAGACTTGTATGATGCCATAGTTAAGTTAAATGAAGCCGTATATACTGGGAAGGTTTTAGATTATAAATGCCAAAAACTCATAGCAATTGGAATCGTAGCTGCTACAGGGGATGAAGTGGCTACAGAAAAACAGATGAGAAGCGGTATGAAGGAGTTAGGAATAACTAAAGAGGAAATCGTAGATACTTTAAGGGTTGTATTATTAACCTCCGGAATGCCTACATTTATAAAAGCTATGAAAGTACTTAACAAAATAGAATAAGAGGGGATTTGATTGACCTGTGCCTTAGCTAAAACCATTAAAGATGGTACAGATTTTGAAAAAAAACACGTTCCTATGATTGAATGTAAAGATACTGTAAAAGCAAATGAAATATTTGAAGTAAAGATCCATACCGCTGGTGTTGAACACCCAATGGAAGATGGGCATTTCATTCAATTCATAGAACTTAATGTGGAAGATTTACCACTGGCAAGGGTTCAATTAACCCAATGGGTTAAACCCGATGTAGTGCTTAAAGTTAAAGCACCGTCAGAAGGTCATGAAGGTAGTACCATGAAATTAGTGGCATATATGTTCTGTAACCTTCATGGACTCTGGAAATATGAAAAAGAAGTTAAAATAGAATAACAATTTTTTATTTTAATAAGGATACAGCCCTATTTCTACTTTGGGAGTGGGGCAACTTTAAAAAATCAAATATCTACAAATTAATTTGCAACGGTGATAGCTTGGCAAAATATCAATGTATGTGTGGTTGGATATACGATGAAGCGGAAGGAGAACCGTCACAAAATATTGCCCCAGGAACAAAATTTGAAGATTTACCGGACACATTCAAATGTCCACAGTGCGGACTTGGAAAAAGCGCTTTTAAAAAAATTTAAGGGATAGATATCATGATAACAACAAACCACCCGTTATATGAAGCTCTGGAAGATATTCAAGATTTTAAATTAAAGTTGGTAGAGTTCTTTAAGGATAAAAATGTATTTCCCATAAAAAGTAAAGTAGAGCTTGCTAATGCATTACCATGCGGATTATCATTACCATGCGGGGAGATAGAAGCGGGAGAATTGGTAAAATTGTTAAATGATGTAGATTTTCCAATAAAGGATGCTGAAGATTTGGCTATAAAGTTATCAAACAAATGTTTAATCGAAAGAAAAAATAAATAATGAATTACAAATGGTGGTAAAGTGTTAATTGAAGTATTTTCATCTCCAATATGTCCACACTGTCCTGGGGCAGAGAGAGTTGTTGAGGAAGTTGTAGATAAGCTAAGCTGCGATGATATTGAAGTTAGACATATAGATGTAACAGAAGATCCAGGAAGTGCTGAAAAGTACAGCATAATGGCGGTTCCAACAATTGTAGTGGATGGGGAGGTAGCATTTGTAGGAGCTCCTACTACCCAGCAATTTGAAGAATACCTTAGAAAGAAGTTGAATAGATAAAATATGATAAATATAGTATATAATACGAAGTAGGGGAGTAAATCCATGATTAAAGAAAAAATTCAAGATGCCATAAATCAGCAAATAAATAAAGAGTTCTATTCAGCATACCTTTATTTATCCATGTCTGCATATGCTGATTCAATTGGGTTAAAAGGGTTTGCTCAGTGGTTAATGGTTCAATATCAAGAAGAAATGGATCATGCTATGAGATTTTTTAAATACTTACAAGATAGGGGAGGAAAAGTAACACTCGAATCTATAAAGAAACCAAAAATAGAGTGGGACTCTATCTTAGATGTATTTAAGGACGGATTAGAACATGAACAATGTGTTACGAAGTCAATAAATGAACTAATGGACCTTGCAATGTCTAAAAAGGACTATGCAACCGTAAACATGCTTCAATGGTTTGTAAATGAACAGGTAGAAGAAGAAGCATCTTTTAGTGAAGTTCTTGACAAATTGAAGTTAATTGACGGAGATAAAAAGGCATTACTCTTACTTGACAAAGATCTTGGACAAAGAGTATATACGCCGCCAGCGGAGTAATTATTGGATTTAAGAAATGGAGATTGATATAATGGTATGGTGGAAATGTTCCAACTGTGGATACTTATTTGAGGCAGACTCTGTTCCTGAAAAATGCCCAAACTGTGGTGAAAAATGTACATTCTATGATGTGAGCTGTTATACTCCAGAATGTGGATGTCAAGGTTATGACCCAAAATTGGTTGCAAGGAAAGAGCCACGTATCTTATAATAAAGCTAAATAATTTAACTAAACTTTTAATTCTTTTAATATTTAATTAAAAAATAAACTTGGATGATATTTATGAGTGAAGAAGACACATGCTGTTGTATTGGGGGAGGAATGCCTTTAATAGGGGAAGAATTCCCAGAAGTTGAGGTAAAAACTACACATGGAATAATTAAACTACCTGACCATTATAAGGGTAAATGGTTTGTTTTATTTAGCCATCCGGCAGATTTTACACCAGTTTGTACAACAGAGTTTATAGGATTTCAAAATAGATACAAGAAGTTTAAAGAGCTAAACACTGAACTAATTGGATTAAGTATTGATCAAGTTTTTAGCCACTTAAAATGGATCGAATGGATAAGAGAAAAGTTAGATGTAGAGATTGAATTTCCAGTTATAGCTGATGATAGGGGTGAATTGGCAGAGCAGTTAGGTATGATAAGCCCGTACAAAGGAAACAACACTGTGAGAGCTGTGTTTGTTGTCGATGGTAATGGAATCATGAGGGCGATAATATACTACCCTCAAGAAGTTGGAAGAAACCTTGATGAAATCGTGAGATTGGTTAAGGCACTTCAAACATCAGATGAAAAAGGGGTAGCAATGCCTGCCAACTGGCCAAATAATGATGTGCTTGAAGACAAGGTTATAATTCCACCAGCATCTACCGTAGAGGATATAAAGAAAAGAAAAGAGGCATGTGAAAAAGGAGAAATTGAATGTCTTGACTGGTGGCTTTGCTATAAAAAATTAGAATAAGGGGAGGGAAATTATGAAAACAGCCTTTTTAATGTTTAACTATGAAAAAAATGGAAAACCAAACATGCCAGTAATGTTTCATGCATTATTATTTGCCAGTGAAATGAAGGCGAAAGGAGATGACGTAAAAATAATCCTTGAAGGAGAGGCAGTAAAGTGGGCTAAAGATCTTTTAAGTGAAGATCACCCTCTTAAAAATCATTTTGAAAAATTGAAAGATGATTTTGTTGCCTGTGAGGCATGTTCAAGTATGTTTGGAGTTTTAGACGATATCAAGGATGAAATAAAGATAGAAAGCGATCTTCACGGACATGTAAGCTTAAAAGGATACATGGACGAAGATTATAAAGTAGTTGAATTCTAAATAAGTGTATATAACCTATACACAATACATTATTTACTTTTTTATTTTTTTACTATTTTAGGTGTGATTAACATGGTGTTGAAAATAAAAGATGACATATATTGGATAGGCGTTATAGATTGGGATATTCGGGAATTTCATGGATATGAAACACCAAGTGGTTCCACATATAATTCCTACCTAATAAAGGATGAAAAAGTGGTTTTAATAGATACTGCAAAGCATTATCTAGTTGATGAACTAATAATAGGAATTGGAAAAGTCGTAAATCCTGAAGACATAGATTATATTGTCGTGAATCACGTGGAAATGGACCACAGCGGTTCCCTTGAAAAGATAGTTGAAATTAGTGGAGCTAAAATAATAACCAACGAAAAGGCAAAGGAACATCTGGAACTTCACTACAACACAAAAAATTGGGAATTTATTATCGTTGATTCTGGGGAAGAGATTTCAATTGGAAAGAGAACTTTAAAGTTTATAAGAACCCCAATGCTGCACTGGCCAGACAACATGGTAACATACTGTAAGGAAGATAAGATTTTATTCTCAAACGATGCATTTGGACAACACGTGGCTTCTTCTGAAAGATACGACTATGAAATTGAAGATATATTTAAACATGCAAAGGAGTATTTTGCAAACATACTTCTGCCCTACAGGATGCTTGTTCCAAATGTTGCAAATGTTTTAAAGGATTTAGAAATAGAACTTATATGTCCATCCCATGGTGGAGTTTGGAAAGAGAAGATAGGGGAAATTATAGAAAAATACGTGGAATGGTCCTCAGATAATGTGGAAAATAAGGCAGTAATAGTTTATGATACAATGTACAAATCCACACATAAATTGGCTTATGCGATTGCTGAGGGGTTAATAGACAGTGGAGTTAAAGTTAAAATGTACAATACTTCAGAAACTCCATTGAACACAATAATGGCTGGGATTTTAGATGCAAAGTATGTTTTAATTGGGTCACCAACTCTGAATACTAACGTATATCCGCCTGTGGCAAAATTCTTGAAATATATGGAAGGATTGAAACCTGGTAAAAAGATTGGAGTTGCATTTGGATCTTATGGATGGGCAGAAGGTGCCACAGAAGTTATAAAAGAAGTATTTAAGAAACTCAATTTCGAGATTATTGAAGATGAATGCCTGACTTGTAAGTTTGTACCAAAAGAAGAGCATTTGAAAAAATGCTATGAATTTGGGAAGAATCTTTCTACCAAGGATATTTAACTTAGTGCGTGGTGCTTATGAGAAAAGCGATTATAATATATGCTACCTTTCCAAACATGGAATCTGCTAAGGATATTGTTAAGTCACTCTTGGAAAAAAACCTAATTGGATGTGCAAATTTAAGAGAACATAAGGCTATGTATGTTTGGAAGGGTCAGATAGAAGAGGAAGATGAAGTTGGAGCTATTTTAAAAACAACAGACGACAGGTGGGAAATGGTGAAAGAGTTTATTAATAAGGTGCATCCTTACGAAACCCCTGCAATACTCAAAATCGATGTTAGCGATGCAAATAAGGGATTTTTAGACTGGATTTTTGATGTAGTTAAATAACATTATTTTTACATCTCTCCCTTATTTTCATACTTATTTAAATTCAAATTATTTTTGGGTGAGCTCACCTCGTTATACTCGGTGATTGAGTAAAAATCCTTCGGATTTTTACAACTCACCCTCACTTCGTTCAGGTGATTGAACAAAATCACGAGTGATTTTTGTAGCTCACCTTCACTCGTTCAGGTGATATTATGAAAGAATTGGAACTAAAAATAAGTGGCATGAGCTGTCATATGTGTGTAAATACAATAAAGGGATTATTGTCCGAGGTAGATGGAATTATTGATGTGGACATAAACCTGGAAAAAGGAATTGGAGTTATTAAATACGACGAGAACAAAATAACCGAAGATGAAATATTAAAAAATGAAGCCTTTGAGCTATATCCTGCAGAGAAGATTAACTAATTTTTTTATAACTACTTTTTAGTGGGGATTATGAACGGGATTAAGAAGATTAAAATCAAAATTTCCGGTATGACATGTGCAGTATGTGCCAAAACCATAGAAAAAGCCTTGAACAACATGGATGGAGTTAAGGGAGCTGCTGTTAATTTAGTTGACCAAAGTGCTGATGTAGATTATGATCCAGAAATAGTTTCTATTGAAGAAATAGGGAGAAAAATCGAAAAACTAGGCTTTGATGTTGTTGGAGTAGGTGAAGAAGCTGAGTTTAAAGAAGAAGATAAAAAAGAAGAATTAAGAGATAAATTCAATAAAATAGTAGTTGGTGCAGTTTTTTCGATAGTTCTATTTTTAATGATGTACCTAACTATTCCCTATAAACAATATCTGGCTTTTTTATTATCCATACCGCCGTTGATTTACGTTGCAATGCCTATTTTTGAGAAAGGATTCAACTCCTTAAAAAATAAATCCTTGAATATGGATGTAATGTATTCTTTAGGTATGGGTATAGCCTATATTTCAGCTTTAATGACCACTGCAGGATTTCTTCCAAAGGAGTTCATGTTTTACGATACAACAATAATGTTGGCTACCCTTTTAACTTTGGGAAGATATTTGGAGGAAAGAGCCAAAGGAAAAACTTCAGAAGCCATTAAAAAACTGATGGATTTAAGGGTAAAAACCGCACGAGTAGTTGTCAATGGGGAAGAAGTTGAAGTTCCTGTTGAAAACGTAAAAATCGGTGATTTAATAATTATAAGGCCTGGAGAAAAAATTCCTGTAGATGGTACGGTTTTAGAAGGGGAGAGCTATGTAGATGAATCCATGATTACAGGAGAGCCGATGCCCAATTTAAAAAAACCAGGTAGCAGTGTTGTAGGGGGAACAATAAACAAAAATGGAGTTTTAAAAATAAAAGCTGAGAAAGTCGGAAAAGAGACTTTACTGTCACAAATAATAGAACTTGTCAGAAAAGCCCAATCTTCAAAGCCAGACATACAAAACTTGGCTGATAGGGCAGTTACATACTTCATACCTATAGTTTTAACAATAGCCATAATATCAGCCCTATATTGGTATTTTTCAGCTGGATTTATATTTGCAGTTACAACCTTTATTTCAGTTTTAGTAATTGCATGTCCATGTGCACTGGGATTAGCTACACCTACTGCAGTCACAGTTGGAGTTGGGAGAGGAGCTGAGCTCGGAATACTGATTAAAGAGGGCAAAGTTTTTGACATGTCCGAAAAATTGAAGTACATGATATTTGACAAAACAGGTACTTTAACTAAAGGAGAACCTGAAGTAGATGAAATAATAACAAAAATGGACATTAAAGACTTTTTAACCATTGTAGCTTCTATGGAAAATAATTCAGAACATCCATTAGGTAAGGCCATAGTTAAAAAAAGTGAAGAAATGGGAATAACCTTAAAGAAACCTGAAAAATTTGAAGTAATAACCGGCAGGGGAATAAGAGGAATTTTAGATGGTAAAGAAGTAATAATTGGAAACAAAGCCTTAATTAAAAGTTTATTGAAAGATGTTCAGCCTCCTTCAGAGATTGAAAAATACGAGGATGAAATAGATAGATTAGAAGGAGAGGCAAAAACAGTTGTAATTGTGGCAGTTGATGGCAAAATTGAAGGTTTAATTGCAATATCTGATAAACTAAAGGATAATGCAAAAGAAGTTATTGGAGCTCTGAAAAATCTTGGAATTGAAATTCTGATGGTAACTGGAGATAACGAAAAAACCGCCAAAGTAGTTGGTAAAAGGATAGGTATTGATGAAAGTAACATATTTGCTAATGTGCTTCCCAATGAAAAGGCAAAAATTGTAGAAAAAATTAAAGGTAGTATTGATGGTTTTGTAAGTTTTGTAGGGGATGGAATAAACGATGCTCCTGCACTTTCAACTGCAGATATTGGAATTGCCGTTGGAAGCGGTACAGATATAGCAATTGAAAGTGGAGAAGTAGTTTTAATGAAGGATGACTTGAGATATACTGTCGGGTTTGTTAAATTGAGTAGAAGAATTCTAAAACAGATAAAATTGAACCTGTTCTGGGCTTTTGCATATAACTCAGTTTTAATACCTGTTGCAGCAGGAGCTCTTTATCCATACGGAATTACATTTAAACCAGAACTTGCAGCATTTGCTATGACTCTGAGCTCGATAAGTATTGTAGGATTGTCTCTATTGTTGAAAAAATACAATCCTTTAAATTTAAAATAATCAATATTCTTAATATACTTAATTTATTATATGATCATACTCGTGAATTATTAATAATATTATATGAAAAAATATAAATAATCTAAAAAACTAACTATTGGTAGATAAATGTAAATGATTAGGATTTACAATATTTATTATATGATCATACTCGTGAATTATTAATAATATTATATGAAAAAATATAAATAATCTAAAAAACTAACTATTGGTAGATAAATGTAAATGATTAGGATTTACAATAATAATGTGGTGTAACTTACAGTATTTTACAGCATATTTAATTTTTCAGGATGGTTGAAAATATGAAGATTTTAGGCATTAGTGCTAGTCCAAGACTGCAGGGGACTCATTTTGCGATAAATTACGCACTTGATTATTTGAATGATAAAGGGTGTGAAATAAAATACCTATCGGTATCAAGAAAAAAGTTGGAATTCTGCATTCACTGTGATTTCTGCATAAGAAAAAAGGAAGGATGTATTCATAAGGATGATATGGATGAATTTTATGATGGTTTGATATGGGCAGACGGTGTTATACTGGGAACTCCAGTTTATCAAGGAAATATTTCAGGACAGCTAAAGACTTTAATGGACAGATGTAGGGCAATAGTTGCAAAAGACCCTCAGGTTTTAAAAGGTAAATATGGAATGGGTATTGCAATAGGTGGCGATAGGAATGGAGGGCAGGAAGTAGCTTTAAGGACAATACATGATTTTTACATAATAAACGAAATGATTCCAATTGGCGGAGGCTCCTTTGGGGCAAATCTGGGGGCCACGTTTTGGTCGCGGGACCTAGGTAAAGATGGGGTAGAAGCAGATGAAGAAGGTCTCAGAGTTTTAAGAAAGACGTTAAATAAATTTTATAATGCCTTAAAGGGTACACAGTCGTTTGACGAAAGAAAGTTATAACTTAAATCTTAAATACCCATATATATCATGAATCAAATAAATGTCAAACGACTATAAAGGTGATCGAATGGTAAAAATAGCCTGGGGAATAACCGGATGCGGGGATAAGATAGAGGAAATTGTAGATTTGATGGTCGAATTAAAAAATAAGTACAATCTTGACGTGGACATATATGCCTCAAAAAATGCGAAAGTGGTTTTAAAGTGGTACAAACTTTGGGACCTATTAATAGATGAGTTTTACGATATAAGGGAAGAGGTAAATGCAAATGCCCCATTTTTACCTGGCAAGCTACAAACTGGAAAATACGATTTATTCCTTGTGGCCCCTACAACTGCAAATACAGTTGCTAAGATTACTCATTGTATAGCTGACACCTTGATAACAAATTCTGTTGCTCAAGGGGCAAAGGCTAAAGTGCCCATATATATCTATCCGCCGGATAACAAAATAGGTGAAATTGAAACAATAATTCCTGGGGGAAGAACTTTAAAGTTATATATCAGGAAGGAAGATGTAGAAAATGTTGATAAACTTCGAAAGATGGATGGCATAACAGTTTTAGATAGCGTAGATGAAATAAGTAAAGCCATTTTAAAGCATGTGACGGATGATCATAAAAACTAAAGCTAGATGAAAACCAAATTACGATTTTCTGCTCTCGACAAACTTAAATATTTGATTAAGTTTGTGAGTTTAAAATCTCGTAAGAGTAAGAGATTTGTCTCGATCGTAGAGAAAACCAAGAGATGGTGATTAAATGTTACAAATTGAGGATTTATCGGTTAAGGTAGGAAATAAGGTAATTTTGAAAGACATACATATGCACATTGAAAGGGGAGAAACTCATGTGCTATTTGGTCCCAACGGTGCAGGTAAATCAACCCTTATAAATACAATCCTTGGAAATCCAAAGTACGAGGTTATAAATGGAAGTATAATTTTTAGGGGAAAAGATATAACAGACATGCCAATGCATGAAAGGGCAAAACTTGGAATTGGAATCTCCTATCAAAGTCCTCCAGCAATTCCAGGAGTTAAATTAAAAACCCTGTTGGAGGTTATTTCAAAAAGGGATTGGGAAGAAGTAGAAAAGATGGCTGAAACCCTTAAATTTAAAGACTTCCTTGAGAGGGACGTAAATGTTGGGTTTTCTGGTGGTGAAGCAAAGAGGTCAGAAATACTCCAAATATTTGCCCAAGATCCTGACTTTATAATGTTTGATGAACCGGATAGTGGGGTTGACGTGGAAAACGTAGAACTATTAGGTAAATTAATAAACGAACTATTGGATAAAAATAAAAAACTCTGCGATAGAAAAAAATCCGGTCTTATAATTACCCACTTAGGATACATATTAAACTTTATGGATGTTGATAAAGCACATATATTATTCGATGGAGTTATCGCATGCTCTGGAAGCCCTAAAGAGATTCTTGATCAAATAATTAAACATGGTTATGAGAGGTGTATTGCATGTTATCAAGAGAGAAGCTCTCAACAATAAGAGAAATGGCAGAAAAATACAAAGATGTTCCTGCACCATTAGGGGAGGACATAGATTTAAGCGAATATAGAATAGAAGATGAGACGATATCTATATCATCATTAGCTGAACTGGATGAGGAATACAAACAGGCACTTTACAATGTAGGTGTTGATGTTGAAGAAAAAGCCACATCTGGTTCATACCTTCAAATAAACAATGAAGCCGTTTATTCAAAGATGAGCTCTAAAGTAGAGATAATGCCTATATCCGAGGCTTTAAAAAAGTATGATTTGGACGAATACTACTGGAATGCAGTTAAAATATCTGACAAATATACTGCAAGAACTGAATTGGAGTTAACGGAAGGTTACTTCATCAGAGCTCCGAAAGGAGTTAAGGAAACTATGCCTCTTCAAACCTGTCTTTTAATTGGAAGTGAGAATGTCTCCCAGAACGTCCACAACATAATAATAGTTGAAGAAGGTGCAGAGTTACACGTAATTACTGGTTGTACAACTTCACCGCATGTTAAATCAGGATTACACATAGGGGTTTCAGAGTTCTATATAAAGAAAGGAGGTAAGTTGACATTTACCATGATACACAACTGGGGAGAAAACGTTCATGTAAGGCCAAGGACAGGAATAATTATTGAAGACGGCGGTGTATTCATAAATAATTACGTTACAATGATGCCTGTAAAATCAATACAGAGCTACCCAACAGCTTACTGCGTTGGTGAAAATTCAAAAGCCACATTCCAGACCATACTCTATGGTAAAGGTAACTCCAAAATGGATATGGGGTCAAGAGTCGTTCTCTCAGGAAAGAACAGTAGTGCCGATATGGTTTCAAGGGTAATTGTTGTTGATAATGCTGAAATAATAGCAAGAGGACATATTGTGGGAGAAAATGAGGACGTAAAAGGACACCTGGAATGTAAAGGTCTTATTCTCTCAGATGATGCACATCTACATGCAGTTCCAGAGCTGGAAGCTAAAAAAGCAAATTTGGATTTATCGCATGAAGCTGCAGTAGGAAAGATTGCAGAAGAACAGTTGCAGTATTTAATGTCAAGAGGATTGACAGAGGACGAAGCCACTTCATTAATTATAAAAGGTTTCTTAAGTGTGGATATTTCGGGACTACCAGAAAATCTTGCAAAGGCTGTTAAGGAAATGATGGATCTAACACTTGAAAATGCACTCTAAACATTAACTTTAACTTTTTAACTATTTTGAATATGAATTATTTTTAATCCACATATAATGTGTTGGATCAGGTTATGCGTACTACGCCGGACTATGTTTTAATATCTTAAAATACCTTGAAGATACGGGGAAAAAATGGTAAATGTTGAAAGAATTAGTATATCCTTCTCAAAATTTCTTTTAAAGGAAATAGACGATGTTGTTAAAAAGAAAGGCTACTCAAGTAGAAGTGAATTAATAAGAGATGCTACAAGAAAGCAAGTATTAGAGAACAACCAATTAAATAGGGAAGGAAATATTAGTGGGATTATTATTGTTGTTTATACTCCAACAAAAGAATCACTTGAAAAAATGAGCAGAATATACTTTGAACACAACAGTGTAGTTAAATCGATAAATCAGTCCTATGTAACCACTTCCTGTGGAAAAAATAAAAAAGTAGAAGTTTTTATTGTTGAAGGAGATGCAGAAGAAATTTCCAAATTTTACGATAAAGTTTCAAAGATTGATGGAAAGATTTACGATAAAGTTATAGTATTTTAATTTTTTATTTATTTTATTTGTCTATTATTTTTCCTCTGATGTATGAGGATAATCTTTCAACACCGAATAGTATTAAGAATATTACCAATAATATTGCGAATACATCCTCATATTTAAATACCCTGAATTTTATGACAAACTGAAAACCTAAACCTCCGACTCCAAACATCCCGAGCATAATTACAACTCTAATATTGTGGTCAAGGGCATACAGTATGTAATTTATAAATGAAGGCATGATCTGAGGAAGTACACCATACATAAGTTTTTGAGTATATGATGCCCCACATGTCTCAAGGGCTTCCAATGGTTTTGGATCAATTTCTTCAATAGATTCTACAAAAAACCTGCCTATCATGCCAGTTGAATGAATAGCTATTGCAAAGATTCCCTGTGCGGCACCCAATCCAACAGCAGGTATTAGTAAAAACGCCCAAACTATATCGGGAATCACCCTTGCAATCATAATTATTGTTCTTGATATTGCATATACTGTTTTATGAATGGTCATATTTTTAGACGCCAATATTCCCAATAGTATTGAGGATATTATCCCAAAGAATGTTCCAACATAGGCTATTGCAAGTGTTTGAATGGTCGGATCAATTAAGTCAGGTATTGTTGATAAATTTGGAACTCTTGCCAATTTTGTGATTTTCGGGAGCTCCAAAATATCCTCCACGGTTAAACCAACATACTTTGCACATATTAAAAATAATGCAGTACATAGTATGGCAATAATTACACCATTTTTTTTAAATGTCCCCATTTGTACCACCATATATTAACTCAATAGTTTTTTTATCAACATCTTCAGGAGCTCCGTCGAATACTATTTGTCCATTGGACAGTCCTATGATTCTATCGCAATATTTTCTCGCATAATCCAATTGGTGTAAGTTAATAATTGTTGAAATATTGTCGCTTTTTGAGATATTCACGAACAGACCTAAAATCTCTTCCGATGTTTTCGGATCTAAACTTGCCACAGGTTCGTCTGCCAATATTACAATAGGTTCCATCGATAGAACCCTTGCTATTCCTACCCTTTGCTGTTGACCTCCTGATAAACTTGAAATTTTTTCATAAATTTTTTCTTCCAACCCTACTTTTTTAATATTATTTATGGCTATTTCAATGTCTTTTTTTGGGAAATAGCCAATATGTGTCCCAATTTTATACAACAAACCCCTATCGTTTATATGCGATAATCTTCCCATCAATACATTTGTGATTACGTCAGTTCTTGGAATAAGGTTAAACTGTTGAAATACCATACCCATTTTCTTTCTGATTCCTTTGTCTTTAGGAGTTATTTTTTCGCCATCTACAATAATCTCCCCGCCATCCGGTGTTTCTAAGCCCATTAAACATCTTAAAAGAGTAGTTTTTCCTGCTCCACTTAATCCCAATATGCCGACAATTTCCCCTCTCTTGATTTTAAAATTAATTCCCTTTAAAACCTGATTATTTTTAAATGATTTTTTTAAATTTTTAACAATAATCGCAAAATCAGAATTGGAGTCATCCATATTTTCACCTAAAAAAAGTATGATGAATTTATAGTTAAAGACAAAACCTTTTAGAAAAAGGTTTTGATTCCAAAACCTGATACCTACTCAACTTCGTTGAGTAGGTATATTTTGAAGGATATATTTAAGTTTGTTATGTCGGGCACTATAAACTGTAAAAAAATAAATTAAATGGTGTATTTACAACATTATAACTTACCTAATGCCTTAGCACTTTCTTCAATAATTTTGTAGTCATCAGGTGTGGCTTCAACGTATCCTATTATCTTACCGCCAGATATTTTTAAAGCATCTTCTTTTGATGTGGTTAAGAATGCCTCTTTGATTTTATTTCTTAAGTCTTCTGGAAGTGTGTCTGCCCTATAAACCCATGGATATCCTGGGATAGGATCTGATTCCCATATTACTATGTTTTTATCTTTTGATATTGTTCCGTCATTTGTCATTACTGTATATGTTTTATCGTTGTCTGCACCAGCATTTACTGTTCCTTCTTGAATAGCGAGCTCTACAGCATCATGCCCTCCTGCAAATATCATTTTTTTGAAATCTTTTTCTGGGTCAATTCCTGCCTTTATTAAGGCACCACTTGGTATTAAGTACCCTGATGTTGATTTTGGATCGACAAACGCAAAAGTAATTTCGCTTGCATGTTCTTTTAATGAATTTATATCTTTAACGCCCTTGTCGTATGTTTCTTTGTTAACTACAATAATACTCTTGTATGTTGCCTTACCGGTTTTTGCTGAAATTTCTTTTGCAAATGGTACGATATTTGGATCCTTTGCATGAGCGGATACGTAAGTAAAAGGACCTAAATACGCTACATCTGCTTTTTTATTTAATAATGCCTCCACGGCTGCAGTGTAGTCGGGAACTAAATTAACTTCATACTTATAGCCAGTTTTTTCTTCTAATCTATTAAGCAGTGGTTTCATATCTTCAAGCATTTTGGTTGGATCTTCATCCGGAATCATTACAATTTTAATAACTTTATTTTCATCTGCCAAGCCTGACGTTGCATCTGCCGCGGAAGAATCTGCTGACTGGGATACACAACCACTAAATGTGGTCATAATAACTACTATTACACACAGTATTAGCGCCATCAATTTTCCCATGTATTCACCTATTAGATTTTCTAATATATGGAATGCCAGTTAATTATCTAATTATTAGATAATTTAATTTCATTTTGCACTAAAAATGACGGATTTTTGGCATTCCAATTTAAAAATATATTAATACATATATATAATTTTTGATTGGTTATTACTATTGTTTTTAAAAAATAAACAAAATAAAACAAGTAATTAGAAAATAGATTAATTAACTTTCTAATTTTTTTCGCTAGTAAAAAGGACACATATTTTTATTTTTTATTGGGGTATTATATTAATCATGATTTTAAGCTTATTTCATAGGCCCTATTGGCCCAATAGTCTAAAGTTTTTTCCACATTTTTTTTACCGTTCTTTTTTATTGCCAATCTTCTCAAATAATTGAGAGTATTTCTTAACTCTCTCCCTGACATTAGGGGCGCATTTACTAATGTTTTTATCGCAACATTATCAATATCATCTATTTTTTCAAAATCTATCATTTTTACACCATGTAATTAATATTAATTACTATTTTGTAGACACACTAATTTAAAATAATTACTAACTAATATTTTTTGGTATATATTATTTTCCATGTATACGGAGTATTATTTTTTGAATTTTTTTCATAAAAATTATATCTTTTTTTGGGCTAAAGTTGTCAAAAATTTTTTTATATTATTATTGAATGTATAGTCAACTCGGAATAAAGCTTCCGATTACCGGCTGTTTTATTAATATAGGAATTATGGTGTAGTGTTACAACAGTATAACCGGAAGTTAAATAGAGGTGTAACATGGTTGAAAAACAAAGAAATAGATTCGGTATAATTGAAGCACTTAAAAGTGGAGATATAAAAACGTTAATAGCATCGCTGTTATACTTCGATACAGGATTTATGGTTTGGTTATTGTTTGGACCTGCTTTAGGTTTATTTATTGCAACAGAGCTTGGTTTATCCCCTGCTGAGAAAGGGTTTATGATAGCGGTTCCTATCCTTGCAGCCGCCATATTTAGAATTCCCTTCGGTTACATGTACCAGGCAATAAATGGAAAATACATTGCAATGATGGGTATTATCCTATCTGCATTACCAATCTTGTTTGTAAACTTGTTCCCAATAAACTACACAACATTGCTTATTCTTGGAGCATTTTTAGGTATTGGGGGAGCAAGTTTCGCTATTGCCCTACCAATGGCAGGGAGTAATTATCCAAAAAAATATCAAGGTCTTGTTTTGGGATTGGCAGCAGCAGGTAATCTTGGGGCAATGATGGATGGGTTGATTTTCCCACCAATTGCAGAAACTTATGGATGGAGAACTGCGGCATTGACTGCACTGGCATTTCTTGCAGTTTCATTCATGCTATGTTGGAGTTGGATTAAGGATAGTTCCCCAAAGAAGCCAGAGCTCAAAAACCATGCAATATTCAATTTTTCCGTAACCTTTGTATCATTAATAGCCGCAGCACTTGCGTTATATAACGGATGGTTTGGAGTTACTGGAAAAGTCGGATTGCTAATATTGCCGATTATTACAGGTTTAATATCGATTCTCCTCTTATCCCCCGAGTATAGGAATGCACTTAAAAAAAGAGATCCTTGGATATTCATGCTCTTCTATGCAATAACCTTTGGAGGATTCGTTGGGATGTCAGGCTCGGTAGCATTTATATTAAACGGACAGTATGGATTTGATCCAGTTACCTGCGGTATGTTAATGTCTCTTCTATCCTTCACAGGGGCAATAATAAGGCCTATTGGTGGATGGATTGCAGATAGGATAGGTGGAGTTAGGTTATTACTTGCAACCCTTGCTTCAATAGCCATATTTGACTACCTACTTGGATTCATGGTACCTCCTGCAGTAATTGGAATTCCACTATTGTGGGGATTATTTGCTTCATTTGGTCTTGGAAATGGGGCGGTCTTTCAACTTGTTCCATTGAGATGGCCAAGGGCAACAGGAATGGCTACTGGATTAATTGGTGCTGCCGGCGGTGTTGGAGGATTCTATCTATCATCAACAATGGGATTGGCAATGGAATTTACCAACTCCTATGGACCAGGTTATCTGATATTTGGAACCATCGCATTAATAGCGTTCCTTGCCCTGCTAAAATTAAAGGATGGATATATGGAGTGGGGATACGTCGGACACGACGATGATATTGTTCCAATTTCACAGAGGGTAATAAATAATGATAGATTAATCCAAGAATAGGTAATAAATAATGCTTATTACTGGTTAATATGCCGTTTTAAACAAAATCGGACGTTAAAGAGGTTGAAAATATGGGGATAAAAACACAGTGCCCATACTGCGGAACAGGGTGTGGTTTGGAGGTCGTAAAGACTGAAGACCATATAAAAATAAAGGGCGATTTGAACCATCCTGCGACAAAAGGTAGTGTATGTTCAAAAGCGGTTCTCCTCCCAAAAGCTTTGGATGTTGGAAGATTAAACAGGGTTCTTTATCGGGAAAATAAAAAGGATGATTTTAAAGAAATAGATTGGAATAACGCCTACCAGATATTAAAAGAAAAATTAGAAAGCCTTTCTCCAGATGAGATTTACTTTTATGTGTCGGGCCAATTGTTAACTGAAGAAATGTACGTTATTAACAAATTTGCCAAAGGGTTCATTGGGACAAACAATATAGATTCAAATTCTCGACTCTGTGTAGCAAGTGCTGTTATGGGGTACAAATTCGCCTTTGGTTCTGACGGTATTCCTGGGAGCTACGATGATATAGATGATGCTGATGGGTATATATTCATTGGTTCAAATGCTGCCTGGGCTCATCCAGGATTGTTTAGAAGAGTCTTAAAAAGAAAAAAAGAACATCCTGAAGCCTCAATTGTAGTAATAGATCCAAAATACACGGAAACGGCTGAAAAAAGTGATAAATGGATTCCAATAAAGGCTGGAACAGATACAGTATTCTTAAACAGTGTATTATATGTCCTTTATGAAAATAATTGGATTGATATGGAATTTATAAAAAAATATACTGAAGGTTTTGAGGACGCCCTTAATGAAGCTAAGAAATATCCTCCAAGGGTGGCAGCAGAAATTTGCGATATAGATGAAAAAGATATTTATGAAGTTGCAGAGCTCTTTGCTAAAAAGAAAAAACTCATAAGTTTCTGGACAATGGGGATTAACCAATCTTCAAATGGAACTACAAAAAACCTTGCATTAATAAACCTTCATCTTGCAACAGGAAGATTGAATGAAAAAGGATGCCCATTTTCATTAACTGGCCAATCAAATGCTATGGGGGGAAGAGAAGTAGGGTATCTTGCAAATGGTCTTCCGGGATACAGAGACGTAAGGAATAAGGGGGATAGAGAGTTTATAGAAAACTATTGGAAAATAGAAAAGGGAAAGATAAAAGACCAGCCAGGATACAGTATTGTAGAAGCGGTGGACAAAATACTTGAAGGGAAAATTAAATTTTTATGGATTGTATGTACAAATCCTGCTGTGACAGTACCTAACTTGAATAAATTCAAATAAGCCCTAAAAAAGGAGGATGTTTTTGTTGTAGTCCAGGATGCATACCATGCAGATACTGTAAACTTTGCAAATATTGCACTTCCCGCAGCACAATGGGGAGAAAAAGAGGGAGTTATGACAGGTGGAGACAGAACAATAACTCTTTGCAAAAAGTTCAAAGGAGCTCCTGAAAACGCCAAACCCGACTGGCTGATTTTTACGGAACTGGCACAAAAAATGGGTGGAGAAAAATTATTCCCCTACAAAAACAGCAGAGAAATATTTGAGGAATATAAGAAAGCGACCAAAGGTAGATTGTGCGATATTTCAGATTTTGAATATGAAGATTTGCCCAAAAGATGGGGTAAAAAGCATCTATATGAAGATTTAAGATTCCCAACACATTCTGGAAAGGCAAAATTCAATCCTGCAAAGTACAAGGAACCTGAAGATGAGAAAAAAGAAAGTTTTGATTTCATCTTAACAACAGGTAGATTAAAAAAACAATGGCATACGATGACAAGAACTGGAAAAATTAAAGAAATATTAAAAGGGGAGGAAATCCCTTATATCCTTATGAATGTCGATGATGCCATCGAGATTGGTGTTAAAGAAGGGGACCATATTACCCTTGTCTCTGACAGGGGAGAAATCACAAGAATGGTAAAAATAGGAAAAATAAAGAGAAAGCACTTGTTTACACCATTTGGGTATAGTTTGGAATTTTGTGATTCCCCTGCAAATCTCATTACAATAGATGCTGTGGATCCGTTCTCAAAAGAACCAGAACTTAAATTTTCAAAGGTTAAAGTCACGATTGCTTCGCGAAAATAATTGTTTAAATCATATACTGTAAAATCCTCAGAACTTATTAAGATTAAATGTAATAACAAAATGCCTAATTTGAAGTGGTATTATATCATTTTGCTGGACAACTATATGGAGGTGATTTAATGGAATGGAAATTGAACGATGTTATAGTTGATACAAACCAATGTGCAAAATGTTCAACATGTGCAATAGTCTGTCCAAACAACTTGGTAAAATTTAATGAAAAACCATATATTGGGGAAGAATGTCTAAGAAAAGGAAATGGGATGTGCTTTGAGGTCTGTCCAAGAGTCTCATCAGGAAAATATCAAATAAAAATCAGAGAAAAATTTAAAGAAGAATACTACTATGGAAAAGGAGACGTAGAAGGGCAGGACGGGGGAGTTGTAACAACATTCTTAAAGTATCTCTTAAAGAACAAAAAGATAGACGGTGCTATAGTAGTTGGGGATGAATGCTGGAAACCAGTCTCATTAATCGTTCAAAATGAAGAGGATTTAATGAATACTACAAAATCAAAATACACAGTATCAACACTTGAAGCTTTAAAAACTGCTGGAGAAATGGGCTTAGAAAAAGTCGCAGTTGTTGGATTACCTTGCCAAATCAACGGTCTTAGAAAACTTCAGTACTTCCAGTACTTGGCAAAGCACGATGGAAAACTAGGTAAAAACGGAAAACCAGTTAAACTTCCAAAAATAGAATACTTAATCGGATTGTTATGTACTGAGAAGTTTGAGTACGATGAATTAAAAGAAACCCTTGCAAAATACAACATAAACATGGACGATGTAGAGAAGTTTGACATCAAAAAAGGAAAACTACTCGTCTATGTTAATGGAGAAGAACACAAAATACCTTTAAAAGAGATCGAACTAAGTGCAGGCTGTAAAATGTGTAGGGACTTTGACGCTGAAATGGCTGATGTGTCAGTCGGATGCGTTGGAAGTCCAGACGGCTATTCAACAGTTATAATAAGAACAGAAAAAGGGGAAGAGATTAAAAACGCTATAGAGTTAATGGAAGGTGTAGATTTAGAAGCTATTGAAAAATTGAGAGACTTAAAACTCAATAGATTCAAGAAAGAAGTTGAAAGAAGAAAAGCAGAAGATGAAAAAGTATCATTCTATTGGTTATCCGATTACAATGGGATTGGACTAAGGGCAGACGGGACCTACTTTATAAGACTTAGAGCAAAACCTGCTGGATTCTATAATATCGAAGATATTGAATTTATTTCTAAGATTGCAAAGGAATATAACGCAAGAATAAAATTAAACAGTAGGCAAGGAATAGAGCTACAAGGCATAAGTGGATTTGATGCAGAGGATGTTGCTTTAAAATTAATTGAAAAAGGTTTGTTGCCTGGTTCAACTGGTCCAGTAGTTACAACAGTGGTTGCATGTCCAGGAAAAGGTAATTGTTCACTCGGATTAATTGAAACTGAAAAGTTGACAAAGATTATTGAGGGTAAGTTTGAGGAAAGACCTACGCCAACTAAGTTTAAAATGGCCGTTAGCGGATGTCCAAACGGATGTACCAGACCACAAGTTAGTGAAATTGGTATAGCCGGAGTTAAGTTCCCAGTAGTTAATGAAGAAAACTGTAACGGTTGTGGAAGATGTGCAGAAGTTTGTAAGGTTGAGGCAATAGATATTAGGGGAGAAACATCATACACAAACTACAATGTATGTATTGGATGTGGAAAATGTATAAAGGCATGTCCAAATGAAGGTAGGGATGTTAAAGAAGAAGGATTTATGGTGTATGTTGGAGGTAAGACCGGAAGGGAGGTAATAGAAGGAGTAAGCATGAAATTAATGAGTGTTGAAGAGATACTTGACTTTATTGATAAAGTATTGATCGTTTACGATAAATATGCTAAAAAACCGGCAAGGGAAAGATTGGGCGCAGTTATGCAAAGAGTAGGTTATGGAAAGTTCTTAGAAGAAGTTAAAGAACTTATGAAACAAAATTAAATACTTTTTTAATCTTTCAATCTTTTCAATATTAAAGAATTTAACCATAAAAATTTTTATTACTTTTTAAGTTTTTTTCATAATAATTATATCTCATCCCCAAACTAAAAAACATAAGTATTAGTCGTTTTCCCAAAAAAACCGGTCAAAAATCTTTTTATATTATTAAATGCACTATATAGATTGTCAAAAAATAAAAAATGAGGGTGAGAACATGGTTAAAGTTGCAATTTTAAGATGCGATAGTGCAGCAAAAACCTGTCCTGCAGTAGGCTGTATGACCGCGGCATTAAACAAAAAAGACACATTTAAGGATTACGAAGATTTTGAACTTGTAACCATGATAACATGCGGTGGATGCCCAGGAAGACTGGGAATAAATCAGATAAAACAGTTGGTAGAAAAGCACGGAGTAGAAGTTGTTCACTTTGCAACATGTACAACAGCACTTAAACCAAAGTGTATCTATACTGATGAAATGAAAGAAGAAATTGAAAAAACTGGGGCAAAAGTAGTGTTGGGTTCCCACTTCTAAGCCCAACTTTTATTAATTATGTTTTATAGATTAGAAATTATACATGTAAAATCCTAATAAAGAGGGGGTTGTATGAAGATATCACGATATAAAATTGAAGTTGACCAGGACAAATGTCTTGGTTATGAAGAATGTGGATTGTGTATTAAAGCCTGTGAAGAAAACATCCTTGTGCCTGATCCTGAAACTAAAAAGGTAAAAGTAGATAAAAATAAAGAGATTTACTGTGATGGAATAGGTTCCTGTTTAGATGTGTGTCCTGTTGATGCCATAAAAATCACAAAAGAAGAGGTAGAGGTAAGTAGTTCTGCCCATAATAATAGTCATGCTCATTCACATTCGCATTCAGAAGGACACAAATGCCCAGGTTCAATGGCAATGACCTTTAACAGAAAAAAATGCGAAAGTAACGACCAAGGGATGGATTCAGAAATAGAGTCAGAGTTAATAAACTGGCCTGTTCAACTTCATCTACTAAATCCAATGGCACCATACTTTAAAGATGCTGAATTGGTAATTGCAGCAGACTGTGTTCCATTTGCCTATGCAAACTTCCATAAAAAATTCTTAAAAGGTAAAGTTTTAGCCATTGGATGTCCAAAATTGGACGACGTTTCAGAATACGCTGAAAAAATAAGGGCGATTGTTGAATTGAACAATATTAAAAAAGTGGATGTTGTAATAATGAGCGTTCCATGCTGTCATGGATTATATGCGTTAGTAAAAAATGCACTTGAAGGAACAGGCTGTGAAATAAGAAAGCATGTGATATCAATTGATGGTAGGGTAGTTGAATAAACACTACATTGAACTCTGCATAAGAGTATTAATATACGATAAAACGTAATAATAATTATGTCACATTGGAGCGTATAATGAATAATATTTGTGTATCTTTTTGGATAATAATTGTCAAAAATTCATATATATGATAAAAAACAAATGTAAATTTGTTAAATAAAGGGTGAGTCTATGGAAGACATTAGACAAAAAATAAAATCAATTATAGACGGTATAATGGGGAAGAGCTCCAGTGCTGTTACAATAACTAAGTCAACCGGGGAGGGTATAACTATGAGACCATCAAAAATGTTCTGTTATCAATGCCAAGAAACTGCAAAAAATACTGGATGTACAATCATCGGAGTTTGTGGTAAAAAAGACAACGTGGCAAACCTTCAAGACCTTTTGGTATATACTGTGAAAGGTTTAGCAGTTGTTCGTGAGAATTTAGGATACTCAAACGATAAAACCGATAGATATATCGTAGACGCATTATTTACAACAATTACAAATGTAAATTTCGATGATAAAGATATTATAGAAAAAATAAAAGAAGGTTTGGCACTTCGTGAAGAGGCCGCATCAAAAAGTACATGTCCAGGATGCGGTGGAGATTTGCCTGACTGTGCAACATGGACTGCAGATTCAGACGATGAAATTATAAAAAAGGCAAATTCACTTGAGGTTTCCGTTCTTGCAACAGAAAATGAAGATGTCCGTTCTTTAAGGGAATTATTAACTTACGGGGTTAAAGGTATTGCAGCATATCTACACCACGCCATGGTTTTAGGATATGACAACAAAGATATTCACAAATTTATAAGAAAAGCACTTGTTGCAACAACTGATGATAGCCTATCTGCCGACGAGCTCACAGCACTCGTACTTGAATGTGGTAAATATGCCGTTGATACAATGGCATTACTCGATAAAGCAAATACCGAAACCTACGGACATCCTGAAATAACCGAAGTAGATATTGGGGTTAGAAACAACCCTGGTATTTTAATAAGTGGGCACGATTTGAAAGATTTAGAACAACTCTTAGAACAAACAAAGGGAACTGGTGTTGACGTATATACACACAGTGAAATGTTGCCTGCTCACTACTATCCTGCATTTAAGAAATACGACCACTTTGTAGGAAACTACGGGGGATCATGGTGGAGACAGAAAGAAGAATTTGAAGCATTCAACGGACCAATTGTAATGACTACAAACTGTCTTGTTCCGCCTGCTGAAAGTTATAAGGATAGAATATATACAACAGGAGTTGTAGGATTCCCAGGACTTAAAAGAATACCAGAAGATGAAAATGGAAATAAGGACTTCTCAGAAGTAATCGAACAGGCTAAAAAATGTGCTCCACCAAAACAACTTGAAACTGGTAAGATTGTAGGTGGTTTCGCACACAACCAAGTATTGGCATTAGCAGATAAGGTTGTTGAAGCTGTAAAATCAGGAGCTATAAGAAAATTCGTTGTAATGGCTGGATGTGATGGAAGACATCCTTCAAGAGAATACTACACCGAATTTGCAAAGAAACTTCCAAACGACACAGTCATATTAACCGCAGGATGTGCAAAATATAGATACAATAAATTAGGTTTAGGAGACATTGGTGGAATACCAAGAGTATTAGATGCTGGACAGTGTAACGACTGTTACTCATTAGCAGTTATTGCACTTAAATTAAAAGAAGTATTTGAATTAGATGATATAAACGACCTTCCAATTGCATTCAATGTAGCATGGTACGAACAAAAAGCAGTTGCAGTTCTATTGGCATTACTCTACTTAGGTGTTAAAGATATCGTATTAGGTCCAACACTACCTGCATTCTTATCTCCAAATGTAGCTAAGGTGCTTGTAGAGAAATTTGGAATAAGCGGAATAACCACCGTTGATGAAGATATTGAAAGACTGATAAACAAATAATTGCAAAAATAAGAATTAGCTATTGGTCATTATTAATTACTAACTATCTTTTATTTTTTTTAGGTGACATTATGATAGAAACAGTATATAATTTTACAACCGAATCTGATTCAAAGATTGTGGAAAAAATAGTTAATACCGACGAAGTTCAAATTATTCATATGATATTTCCAAAAGGGGAAGGCACACCTAAGCACTTTACAAACTCAAAGGTTCATTTAATAGTTGTAAAGGGAGAGATGACATTAACTTTGGAAGACCAAGAGCCAAAAGTATATCCTGCTGGATCAATAATTCATTTGCCGTTCAATACAAAGATGATTGCTCAAAATTTAACATGTGATGTTCTTGAATTCTTTGTAATCAAAGCACCACATCCTTCAAAAATAGGTGGTCCAGAAGAACCAATTAAAATTAACGAATAACTTAAATAAAAAGTAATGTTCATAATATTTACAATATAACCATTGCAATTTTCTATGCCCTCGATAGGCATACAGTTAAATATATGTGCTAAATTTAATTTTTAAATTAAATAACTTATTACTTTTTTATTATTTTTTATAATAGTTATATCTTCATTATTAATTTAAATGAATACTAATTATCCATTTTTAGGGTAAAAATAGTCAAAAATACTTTTATATTACAAATAAGCATATAAATTAATTAAATTGAAATCTCTTTGAGATTGTAGCTCTTCGATGGTGATATAATGCAATTAGAAGAATTAATGGAAAAAATCATGTCAAATAAAATGAAACTGTCCTTAATGAGTAGGTTGAAGTCAATAGAACAATATAATAACGAATTATACAATGATATATCAAATAGTCAGATGAAGGATGTAGAAGCACTTTATGAGAAGTACATGATATATATTGGGGGAAAACCTAACATAAAATTTGAATTAGATGGAGACATTAGGGAAATTTTAAAAGAAACTATAGAATTAGAGAAAAAACTTATAAAAGAGAGTGGAATGACCTTTGGAGTAAGGCAAACAACAATACATTGTCTCACAAATGATGAAAGGTTTTACCATTACTTGAAAAATATTTAATTTAAATTTCATTCCTTCTTTTTTAATTAAAACTAAGAGGCGATAACATGATAGATGCACACACCCATCTAGATGTTAGAAGTTTTGAAGATATGGAAAAGATGGCATTAAGTGGAATTGAAACCATTGTAACATGTGCCCATGACCCATACAAAATGAGTGTTCCAGAAGTTTATCTTGATCACTGGGATAGGTTGATTAATTTAGAAACAAAAAGAGGAAAAATGGCAGATGTGGAAGTTAAGGTAGCGTTGGGAGTTCATCCTATGGGATACCCTAAAAACTGGGAGCTCCTTATAAAAAAACTTCCAGGGTTTTTAGACAATGAAAATGTTGTGGCAATTGGGGAAACTGGATTACATTATATTGCGGACGAAGAAAAAAACCTCCTAAGAGAACAACTAATTCTTGCAAAGGATTACAACATGCCAATAATTGTTCATACTCCGGAGAAGAATAAGAAAGAAGCGTTAGTTGAGATTTTAAAACTTCTCGATGAAGTTAAAATAAAAGACGATTTAGTAATGATAGACCACATAAACAAAGAAACAGTAGAGTTAATCGATAGGGATGTTTACGTTGGTTTGACTGTTCAGCAATCAATGAAAATAGATCATGTTGAGGCATCTGAAATAATAAAGAACTACGATAAAAAATTTATTTTAAGTAGCGATTTAGGAAGTTTAAAGGCAGATATCTATGCACTCCCAAGAACCAAACTCCATATGAAAAAAATAGGGGTTGATGAGAAGAAGATAACTGATTCAATTTACAAAAATGCAAAAACGTTTTACAGGTTATAGGCATACTCCCACTTAATTCATGAATTTAGATATTTTTTAAATACATTAGAATTAATCAATATATCGAAAATTTTAAATATAATATGGCCCTATTTTTTAAAAAAAATAAGGTGTTAATAATGAGTAAAAAAGGATTAGGGTTTTTTGAAAAGTATCTTTCAATATGGGTGGCATTGTGTATAATCGCAGGGATTCTAATGGGCAATTATTTATCAATAATTCCTCAAACACTCTCAAAATTTACGATAGCCAATGTTAACATTCCGATAGCAGTTCTAATATGGGCGATGATTTATCCAATGATGGTAAAGATTGACTTTAGAGCTGTAGAGATGATAAGAAAGAATTACATTAAAGGAATGACAATAACATGGGCTGTAAATTGGTTAATAAAACCATTCACAATGTATCTATTTGCTTCATTATTTTTAATAACGATTTTTTCAAAATTGGGCTTTATTCCATTGGAATTGGCTAAGGAATATGTTGCTGGAGCAATACTTTTAGGAGCAGCTCCATGTACTGCCATGGTGTTTGTTTGGAGTTATTTGACCGATGGAGATCCTTTATATACATTAGTGCAGGTAGCCACAAATGATTTAATAATACTCATCGCCTTTGCTCCAATAGTTGGGTTCTTAATGGGAATAAGCGACATTCCTATTCCTTACGATACGTTGTTCCTTTCAGTATTCTTATACGTAGTTATACCATTAGTTTCTGGATATCTATCAAGGAAGTATCTAATGGCACACAAAGGACAAAAATGGTTTGAAAAAACATTTATACCAAGTTTAAATAAGGTTTCAATATTAAGTTTATTGATGACTCTGGTGATTTTATTCTCATTTCAAGGAGAAATAATACTAAACAATCCCCTGTACATATTGCTGATATCCATACCACTAACAATACAAACATTCTTTGTATTTGGTTTGGCATACACCTGGGCAAAAAAATGGAAATTACCACATAATATCTCTGCTCCGTCAGCACTTATTGGAGCAAGTAACTTCTTTGAGCTTGCGGTTGCAGTTGCGATAACATTATTTGGGCTCAACAGTGGAGCTGCACTTGCAACAGTTGTTGGCGTTCTTGTAGAGGTTCCATTGATGCTAACACTTGTCTGGATTGCAAATAAGACAAAGTGGTGAAATATTATATTACTGGTGCTATTTGATTAGGTGAAAAATATGAAGGTTTTGTTTGTTTGTGTACACAATAAAAGAAGAAGTATAATGGCAGAGGCATTTGGGAAGAAATATGGACTAAATGCCTATAGTGCAGGGTTGGAAAAAACCGATGGTGTTGATGAAAAGGTTGTTGAAGTTTTAAAAGAAAAAAATTTAAACGTAAAACAGAAGCCTCAAACAATAGACGAGGTTGTTAGAGAGGTTGGAAATTTTGACGTTGTCGTTACAATGGGATGTTTGGATAAATGCCCATTTGTTCCAGCAAAAAAGCATATAGGTTGGGATATTGAAGACCCTGCAGATAAAGATATTGAAGTTTATAGGAAAGTCAGAGATGAAATCGAGAAGAAAATCGAAGAATTAATCCAGATATTAAATTATTAAGGTGTGGTGATATTAATGAAAGTCACATTTATCTACCATGAGGGAAACAAGAGAATGGAGAAGTTCTATAAAAACCTGCTAAATGAACCAGATTTTTGTAGAATATGTGAGGATTGTTATAACTGTAGAGGAGATTGGAGTTTTAAGGATAATGTAAATGTTTTAGAAGTAAAGAAAGCATACGAGGAATTTATCGACAATCCCTATGAATATATTCCAGAAGTTCCAGAAGGGGATGTTTGTATAGCTCAACTACATGATGATTTACTGTATGAGCTCCCACTGTTTTTAAAGGAAAAAAATTATAGGGCTCTAATAGTACCTTCTGAAGCTCCAGATGATTTATCCATTGCTATGAGAAATAGTTTAAAAGAAATGTGTGAGAACAACGGAATAGAGTTTGAGAATCCAAAACCGTTCTGTTCCTTAAAGAAGGTAGAAGGTAAAAATGCCATAAATGAATTTATAGAATACTTTAGAATTGGAGCTCCAGAGATTGAAGCCGAGGTAGTGGGACATACTATAAAGGATGTTAAAGTTAAAATTTCATCACCATGCGGGGAAACCTACTACATCGCAAAGAGGATAAAAAATAAAGGAATTAGAGAGTTAAAAGATGAAATAGCAAATGCCCACCACAACTATCCGTGTTTGGGAAGTATGGAGTATGACAAGGAATTAGAAGACACGATACTACATGAGGCAGGATACATAGCAATAGACTCTATAAAAAAGGCACTATCATCGCATAAATGTAAAAATAAATTTTGTTCAAAAGGTTGTGGAGGATTCTTATAATCGGTTAAAATAAAGGCTTTATGGGTACCTCAAGCTAATAATATGTTACATATTCTTTTTTCTATTTTAATTAATTTTAAATTATTTAACTAGTTGTGTTTATTTTTTATAGAATAATTTTTATAAAGTTACATCACCATATGGTAGTAAAATATTTTAAAATAATACATTTAATAAAGGGATAATATGAAAAACAATGTTTTTGTGGTCATCCCCGCATACAATGAAGAAAAGATGATAGGGAACACCCTAAGAAGATTAAAGAATGAGGGATATAAAAATTTAATAGTTGTGGACGATGGGAGCTCTGATAGAACCTCCGAAATAGCAAAAAAGGAAGGTGCAATAGTTTGCAGACATATAATAAATAGAGGGTTAGGTGGAGCTCTGGGAACTGGATTAAAATGTGCTCTACAGTACAAACCAAATGTTATTGTAACATTTGATGCAGACGGACAGCATGAACCAAAGGATATTGAAAAAATCGTAAAACCTATTTTAGAAGATGATTATGAGGTAGTTGTAGGCAGTAGATTATTGGATGAAAATGAAGTTAAAAATATGCCAACTGTTAAAAGGATTGGAAACTGGGGATTAAATTTTGTAACATATTTAATGGGGGGCCATTTTGTAACTGACAGTCAGAGTGGTTTAAGGGCATTTTCTTACGGAGCTGCTGAGAAAATAACCAATCAATTAAAGAGCAATAGATACGAAGTTTCATCAGAGTTTATAGTTTTAATTAAAAGAAACAATTTAAAATTTAAAGAAGTTCCAATAAAAACAATATATACGGATTATTCCATGGCAAGAGGAACGAATGTATCGACAGGATTTAAAATTTTATTTAAGTTGATTATACAAAAATTAATTTAAACTTTATTTTATGGTATTCTTATTATTTATTGGACAGTATCCATGTCGTATAGCAATTAGAGGAAGATTAAAAAGAATATATCACTTTTAACATATATTTTAAATTTTATTAATTAAAAAAGGTTGAAATCATGTTTAGTATAAGAAAAATAATAACAATATCTGATTATGTAACGGTAATAAACATTGTTTTAGGGATGCTGGGGATATTATTTCACGATTTCAGGTTTATCTATGCGTCAGTTGTTTTTGATGCATTGGATGGTTTTGTTGCAAGGAAAACTAACACAGTATCCGAATTTGGAGCAGAACTGGATAGTATTTGTGATGTTGTTAGTTTTGGTGTGGCTCCTGCATATTTGACCTATTACTACTTTGAAGGAAATCTTAGTTTAATAGCTTCTTTAATATTCTTAATTGGCGGAGCTCTAAGGTTGGCAAGATTTGGAATATTGGATGTCAAACATTTTGTCGGATTGCCTATCCCTGCAGCTGCTTTGGTTTTGTGTGTAGTATCTCAAATGATTTTAGAATACAACATAACTTCAAATTTAGCTTCAATAACTGCCATAATTGCCGGGTTTTTAATGGTTAGCGATATTCAATATCCGAAATATCCTCAAAAGATATCAATGGGTATTTTTGCAGTTTCATTAATTCTCTCGTTATTCGGGATTGTAGAACCTCTGGCATTTTGTGCTATAGGATATGTTCTTTATGGCATTATTAAATTTAAGGGATAAAATCGTTTAAAATGAGAAATAATTATTATAATCGTTCTATCAACAACATAAATATTCAAAATTAAAGAAATTTCTATTTTTATATTTTAGTTTAAAGATTCACTATTTTATGCAGTATTTAATAGAATAATAAAATAATAGAAAAATTTATATTTAATAATATTTATTCTCGATAATATATTATTGAATAAAATGGTGATAGAGTGTTAAAAAAGTTAATAGGATTATTAACAATCCTGATTGTAGCCGTTGGATTCTGTGGATGCATAGATGGAACAGATGTAGATGCAGATACTGCCACACCGGCACAATCGGGAGCTCCGGCTGTAAGTGAAGATACAGGAAAAATAAAAATAACAGATATGCTTGGAAGAGAAGTTGAAATCCCAAAGGACGTAAATGAAATAGTATGTGTTGGGCCGGGATGTTTGAGGTTAATTACCTATTTAAATGCTACCGATAAAGTCGTTGGAATTGAGGGCTTTGAAAAGAAAAAAAGTACAGGAAGGCCTTATATATTAGCACATCCTGAACTTTTAAATCTTCCAGTAATTGGAAATGGAGGACCTAGCGATATCGGTAAAGGACCAAATGTAGAACAGACCTTAAAGGTTAAGCCAGATGTAATATTCATAACCTACATAACTAAAGAGAAAGCAGACGAAATTGAGCAAAAGACAGGTATTCCAGTTGTTGTTTTAAGCTATGGAAAGTTGGCAACATTCGATAATGAGGACATATTTAACTCTTTAAAAATAGCAGGAGAAATTTTAGATAAAGAAGATAGAGCAGAAGAAGTTATTAAATTTATAAAAGATTGCGAAAATGACTTAAATGAAAGAACAAAAGACATTCCAGATGAAGAAAAACCAACAGTCTATGTTGGTGGAGTGGCATTTAAGGGTGTGCATGGAATAGACAGCACCCAATGTAAGTATCCCCCATTTGAAGCAGTTAATGCCAAGAATGTCGCTGATGAGCTGAATAAAGAAGGGCAGGCATTTGTTAATAAAGAACAAATTTTAAAATGGAATCCAGATATTATATTCATTGACGAAGGAGGATTAAAATTAGTTATGGATGATTATAAAAAGAATCCTGAGTTTTACAACTCATTAAATGCGTTTAAGAATGGGGAAGTTTATGGACTATTGCCTTACAACTTCTATACCACAAATATAGGAACAGCACTGGCAGATGCCTATTACATTGGTAAGGTTATTTATCCTAATAAATTTGAGGATATTAATCCAGAGCAGAAAGCAGACGAAATATATACATTCCTTGTAGGAAAACCAGTTTATAATGCAATGAAAGAGAAATTAGGAGGATTTGGAAAATTGGAATTTAATAATTAACTATTCTATTTTTATTTTTCTTTCCGGTGATGAAAATGACTCTTTTAAAATGCCCTGGTGAAAGTCCAGAAAAGGTATTAAAACTTTTTGATGAAATTTATTCAAAAACAAGAATTTTTTATTTATTAAAAACTGCATTAGATTTGAATTTATTTGATTATTTAAATGATTTTAAAAGTGCGGAAGAATTGGCAGATATGTTAAATACAAATTTAACTTTAACCAAATATATGTTGAGAATATTCACTGAGCTCGGAATTCTCGAATCTCGTGTTGAAATGAATAGTAATAGTAGTAATATTACTAATAATATTATCTATCGAAATACGAACATAACCAATACATATTTAAAAAAAGATTCAGAGTTCAGTATAATTAATCCAATATCATACTACTTCGAAAATATCAAAAATTGGGAAAATTTAATTGATATTTTAAAAAATAAAGATAATTTTTCCAACACTGATACTAATAACTTTTTTCCAGAAGTTGTTAAAAGAATGGCTGATGAATGCAAATGCTGGGAATTACAGAAGGTTCTATATTACATTTCCAAATATGAAGAGTTTAAAAATGCCAAAAAACTTCTTGATTTAGCTGGAGGACATGGGTTGTATGCAATTGGATTTAGCATGTTAAATAAAAACCTAAAATGCCGTGTTTTTGATTTACCAAATGTTGTTGAAGAAACAAAAAAATTCATTGAAAAATATAATGCAAAAAACATCTCAACAATTGCAGGAGATTTTTATAAGGATGATATTGGAAATGACTATGATATAATCTTTACCTCTTATAATCCCGGAGGAAAAAATCCCAATATAGCAAAAAAAGTTTATAATGCCCTAAATAATGGTGGATTATTCATAAATAAGCAGTTTTTTCCAGAAAAGGAAGAACATATTGAGGACTATTTAAACAATATGGAATGGAACTTTTCCAAACCTGCAGGACTTGAAAAGAGTAGATTAAGATTTACATTTAAGGGGGATTTGAATTTTGATGATTATTTGAAATACTTAGAAAATTTGGGCTTTAAAATTTTAGAAGTTGTAGATATTCCAGAACTTTTAGGATTTAAGAACAATTCACCAGCAAAAATGATTGTTGCTAAAAAACTTTAAATTAATGTATGCTTAACCATAAATTTTATGGATTATCATAAATAATAAATCCTTATATAATAAAGTTTAAATATAAAGAAAGGAAAAGTTATCACTGTAAATTATGAGGGCGGAATATGATATTCGAGAAAAGTAAATAATACATCATAAATTGGATAGTCAAAAAAAATAAAATAGATAATATCAAATGATTACTTGTGAACTACTCCGACCTTACGGACGGAGCTTCCTGCTTCCGACCCGTAGTCTCCACAGGCGTCACTTCGGACTGTCCCAGCCCTAGGCTACCTTTTCTTTTCGGTAGCAATAAATATTGTGAGAATAGTTATATAAATAATTTTCGGCTTTCATCTTCTCCCTTACGGAAGGGGACTTCTCGCCGAAACAAGTTAAAATTTTGACATATATTTAACAAAGTGGGGTGTAAAAAAATGGGAGATGATTCTTACACTATAACATGGAAAGTTGCTTTATTTTATTATGCAGGAGCCCTTACGCCTACAAGTCAAATACCAGATTTTATCAATGAATTTAACGGGGTTGTAATATTAACCAATGATGAAGGGGAATCTGCAAATAAAGATGCACTCATAGATATAGTTGAAAGATTTTGGGAATATAAACCTGGGTATCAAATAATAGTTGAAGTTCCGAATCCTTCTGGGACTTGCACCTATGAGGAAATGAAAAGCTGGATTGACAAAATAGAAGAAAGAGTAGCAGACAAAGTTGGAGGCTATTATTTTGTTCCTGAAGGAGCCTGGACTATGCTGAATGCATCTGGGTGTATAGATAATGTGAAAAAAGCTGTGAATTATGTTAAAAATACATTAAATAAATTTGCCATATGGATACCTGTTGGAGATATTAGTAATATTGAAGGAAGTTTTAATAATATGGATTTATGTCAAAATCTAATAGGTTTTACAAATATAGCTCCACAACCTCATTATTATATGACAAAAGATTCTGAAATGGATTTTAACAAATTGATTGAATTTATGCAAGAGTGTAAAAATAGAGGTTGGGGCGTAGAGTTTGAATGCGATAAAACAGTGTTAGGAAATATTGAAAACTGCGGATGTAAATATAAAAATATATGCATTAGAAGAGCGGCTAATTATTATTGTGCATTGAATAAAGTTGGAAATGTTAAGTATATTTATCACTACTTTAGTAACGATATAGAATGTTATAGGATGGTAAAAAGACACTACGAAGAACATCCATGTCCAAACGATGGATATTCGACATGTTAATTTTTATTTTAAGTTTTTTTAGGTGATAAATTGAAAAAATTTATCCTCTTTTTGGTTTTATTTGTATTTCTTAATCCGCTATTTGCAGAGGAAACTATAAAATACAATATATTATTCGAGGGCATGGCTACAAATGGAACAGATGCAATGATTAGTGTTTATGATAAATCCCACTTAAAAATGTATGAAATACTATACGATGGAAAAGGGTTTAAACTAATTTCAGAATTTCCAATAAATAAATCTGAATTAAATGATTCAAAGATAAACTTCAAACCTAAGAATTGGAATTATTATAGTTATTTTACACATCCCGTTGTAGTTGGTTATTTTAAAGGAAAATGGATTTTTTACAATCCAGAAATGTTAGGGTTCTTTGATGGAAAAAACTTCACTACAACAGTAAGTGGTTACTATTCAGGATGCTCAACGGCAGAAATAGATAAATTTGTTACCGATAACAAAAACACCGTAATTATTAAGTGGAGGGGTTCAACAACATCATGTAATGGAGAGTGGTTTGTTTTATATCATAATTTTACAGATATTAAAAATGTAAAAAGTCAAACTCTGCCAAATCATACAAACGATGTGATATATAATCCCTACGATAATGATTGGTATATTATTACAGAAAAATCTGCCTTTATTTATAAAAATAATAGTTTATATAATTTATTTACCTTTCCAAATAATTTAACAGAGCAATGCATAGCACCAATCGGTTATAAAAAGCTATTAATTTCATTATATTCAAAAGATGGTTATTGTGGATTATACCTATACAATAATGGAAATTTAACAGAAATTCTTAATAAACCAATTTATACAATGGATTATGGTGGTAATGAAGTTTTATTAATATCTACAAAAATCCTGAGCTCACCTAATAGATGCTGCATAGTTGATTATCCAATAAGCGGATGCTATCTATATAAAAATGGAAAAATAGAAAATCTTCCAGATTTAGAAGTTAAAAGAGTTGATTATATTACTTATGTGGATAAAGATAGGTATTGGTTATTAGCGGGGGTTAATAAAGAATCTGCAAAATTAGTTAAATTCAATGGAAATTATATGGAAGATTTAACTCAGCAATTGGTTAATATTATAAATGGAAATAATAATATGAAAAATGAAACCAATAGTGGTTTATATTATTATCTCTATGGATTAATACTTTTAATTATAATTTTGATTTTAGCTAATATGGGAAAAAAATCATAATTCTCTTATTTTCTTTCTCTATGGTTTTTACTACCTTAAGAGTAGCAGAGAAATTATAAAACCGCAGGTTTTCTTTATTTTGAAAATAGGTAGATTTTTAGAAATCTTTGATTTTCTTTATCAAGAGTGAAACGAGTTGGATTAAAAATCTTTTATTTCCCATCGGTCAAATCAAAAAGATTTGTAGGGACCAGCAAGACTTATAATCCATATTTGAGGCCCATAAAAACTAGAGGTTCGTCGAAAAGTGAATTTAGGAAATCCCCGATACTCTTAAAATTATTTGGTGTATGGATATGTCATTTGAAGAAAATCTTTGGAATTTAGTTAAGAACAATAAATGCAACACTTTGTTGTATTCACACGGTATGAAAAATAGAGTATTGCTAAGTTATTTATTAAAGTTTAGGGAAGAATATGATTTTGATTTTGAGGCAGTAACTTTTATTTCAGATAGAAGCCCAAAATGGATTAAAGATGAGATAATATGGATTATGAAAGCAAATAGTGTCAAACATAGATTTATTGAATGTGGGGAGTGCGGGACAAAGTTAGAGAATGAGACACATAATTATCGTAGTGGTTGTGTAGTCTGGGACAATATTAAACACTCTAATAGTGGGGTTGTAGCATCATCAATGGAGGAGTATATTAAAGATAGAGATAGATTCTTAATGTGGTGTAAAAATTACAATTTATTCCCACCATTTATCCACTTAAATATATCAAAAACTGAGCTCGCTGAAGAGTATGAAAAATTAAATAAAAACCTAATTTCAAGTTGTTATCATGCTTGTGTATTTTGCCCAATATTGTATAAACTGGGAAAGGGACCGATATATTTTAAAGGTTTCTATGAGAAAAAAGTTTTAATGGATAAAGAAAGAAAAGAGCATGTTTTGAATGAATTTTATAATGATATAAAAGAGTATGACATTGGAAGAATAGTTAATCTAGTTAAGATTTATCATAACAAATATATAAGGAAGTTGGATGAGTTGTATGTTGATTATGTAAAGAGTAAAGATGTTGGAGTGTATGATAGATTACTGGATAAATGCAAAGAATGCTTGCAGGTAAAATAATGGAGTGGTTCTTACATTTCTCCAAAAAACCTAATATGTATAGAGATTATGATATTTTGAATATGTCAAGAACAGATTGAAAAATAGAATGAGGTAATATATATGAAAGTAAAAGTATAAAAAAAGCGATTTTACTATAATAAACATTGGAAGAGAACTCTACATAACTCTCAAAATTAATTATTTTTCAAACACAAAAATCTCTGCAAAGTTCAGAAGTTTAGCTTAATAATTAATAAATTTACAAAAAGTTTATAGTTTTCATAATAATTATTTTGGTTAATGTAATATTTTATATATAAGATAACAATACAAATATTATTATATTCCATAACAACCTCAAATCTCAATATTTTTAATAATAAAATAAAAACCTAAAATGCCGTGTTTTTGATTTACCAAATGTCATTGAAGAAACAAAAAAATTCATTGAAAAATACAATGCAAAAAATGTTTCTACAATTGCAGGGAATTTTTATAATGACGATATTGGGGTGGGTTATGATATAATATTTACATCATACAACCCAGGAGGGAAAAACCCAAAAATAGCAAAAAAAGTCTATAATGCCCTAAATAATGGTGGATTATTTATAAATAAGCAGTTCTTTCCAGAAAAGGAAGAATGTATTGAAGATTGTTTAAACAATATGGAATGGAACTTCTCCAAACCAAAAGGGCTTGAAAAAGAGAAAGTAAGATTTACATTTAAAGAGGATTTAAACTTGGATAGTTATTTAAAATATTTAAAATATTTAGGATTTGAGATTTTAGAAGTTGCCGATATTCCAGAACTTTTAGGATTTAAGAACAATTCACCAGCAAAAATGATTGTTGCTAAAAAATCTTCAAAATAACACTGTGATAATATGGATATTCCACAAAAATATAAACAATATACTGAAAAGAAGATATCTTTTGGGATTATATTATTAATAATCTTATTTTTAAGTGCAGTATATGCCCTGTGTGTTGGAGATTACAGATTAACTGTCAATCAGGTTGTAGATGCTTTAATAGGTAATGGAACAGGTAATGCGGAGTTAGTTATTTGGAATATGAGATTACCAAGGGTTTTTGCTGCAATAATTGCAGGGATGTCTTTGGCAGTTGCTGGGGCAGTTATGCAGTGTATTTTAAAGAATCCCCTTGCAAGTCCATTTACAATGGGAATTTCCCACGGGGCAATGTTCGGTGCTTCACTTGCAATAATACTTTTCAGTGCAGGGGGAGCGGAAAGCACAGGTCGAATATTTGTAAATAATCCATACTCCATTACTATTTTTGCATTTCTCGGTGCATTAATTGGAGTTTTTGTTATACTACTACTTGCAAAGCTAAGGGGACTGTCCCCTGAGGCCATGATTTTGGCTGGGGTAGCTATGAGCTCACTATTCACAGCATCCACAATGTTGATTCAATACTTCGCCGATGACTTACAGCTTGCGGCAATGGTATATTGGACATTTGGAGACTTGGGAAGACCACTATGGGATGAAATATACATTATGGTTGCAATTATGATTCCTGCATTGTTGTATTTCATATACAGGCGGTGGGACTACAACGCATTGGAGGCCGGGGAAGAAACTGCAAAATCATTGGGAGTTAATACTGAAAGAACTAGATTAATAGGAATGTTTATAGCTTCACTATTAACAGCTGTAAATGTGGCATTCTTAGGAATAATTGGATTCATAGGGCTTATATGTCCCCACATTGTGAGGATATTTATTGGTGGAGATTATAGATTTTTAATTCCAATATCTGCCCTATTTGGTGCGGTGTTGCTTTTAATAGCCGATACCATTGCACGAACAATAATATCTCCAATAGTATTACCTGTTGGAATACTAACATCATTTATGGGAGCTCCGATGTTTTTGTATCTGATTATAAGGATGTATAAAAGGTAAAAAAATAACAAATGAAAAGTGGTAATTATGATTCTCTCAGTTGATGGCGTTGAATTTTCATATAAAAGTAAAAAAATACTGGAAAATGTGAAATTTGAAGTAAATAGAGGGGATGTTGTTTCCATTCTTGGAGTTAATGGAGCTGGGAAATCAACACTAATAAAATGTATAAATAAAATTTTAAAACCAAAGGTTGGAACCATATTGATTGATAATCACGACGTCAGCAAACTGAATAACATGGAACTTGCAAGGAAAATGGGATATGTTCCACAGCGGGCAGATGGAAACTACATGACTGTATTTGATGCTGTGCTTTTGGGAAGAAAACCGCATATAAAATGGGAAGTGTCAGAAAGGGATATCGAACTAACTCACAAAATTTTAAAACTTATGAATTTAGAAGATTATGCTTTAAGATACACAAATGAATTAAGCGGCGGTGAGCTCCAAAAGGTGATAATTGCAAGAGCTCTTGTTCAAGAACCCCAGGTGCTTTTGTTGGATGAACCAACAAACAATCTTGATTTAAAAAATCAATTGGAAGCCATGAAAATTGTAAGAGACATATCAAAATCCAAAAATATTGCTTCAATTATTGTTATGCATGATTTGAATCTTGCTTTAAGGTATTCTGATAAGTTTATAATGCTGAAAGACGGGAAGATTTTTGCTGAGGGGGAGCGGGATATAATAAACCCACATAACATAAGGGAAGTTTATGGCGTTGATGTCCATGTTGAAGAGTTTAATGGAATTCCCCTGGTAGTTCCAATAAGAGACTAAAAATAATTTATAATCGTTCTGCAATTTTATAGTATCGGACATAACAAACTTAACACTACCAGTCATAAAGCTGACTAAAATATACTTCTCGACAAAAACCTTTGGTTTAGTTGAATAATCTACGATTATTCAACTTCCCCGCAACTATGTTGCGGTGGATTGTGAGTCTCGACAAAAATTCTTCGAATTTTTGTGAGTCAGCAAATTTCTTTGAAATTTGCTTCGACAGCGAATCTTCGATTCGCTTCGACTTAACGAAGTTAAGAAGTATCCGGTTTTGGAATCGGAGTGAGCGAAGCAAACGGAGAGTTACAAAAATTACTTCGTAATTTTTGTTCAATCAAAACCTTTTTCTAAAAGGTTTTGCTTTATACTATAATATCATGTTCTTTTTTATATCTTTAATTCTAATTTAATATGGATTTATATTTATCGTAATATTATATTTTGGTGTTTGTTCAATAGTGGATGGTGAAACTTTGGAAAATGTTAAATCTGAACTAAAGGATTTATTAAAAGATTGTAAAAAACTATGTATAATGGGTGTTGGTAACACTATGAAAGGGGATGATGGGTTTGGTGTGTATGTTGTCGAAAAATTAGCTGAGTACTATAATAAAATTGGTTACGATATAAACCCAAATAATGAGGTAAATATCATAAATGATAATCTGGTACTTCTGAACTGTGGTGTAGTTCCTGAGAATTTTACAGACGTTTTAAAAAAGGAAAAACCATCCCATATTTTAATATTGGACGCCGCACTGATGGGGGAAAAACCTGGAACTTTAAAGATTGTTGATAGTGAAGATATTGCAGAAGTTGGTTTTTCGACACATGCATTACCTATGACCATAATTATTAAATACATAACCCACTATATAAATACAGAAATATTAGTGATTGGAATAGAACCTAAAAACCTTGACTTTGGAGGGTCTTTATCCAATGAAATCAAAGAAAAAGCTTCTCAATTTACTAAGGTACTTATTAATATAATATCCAATCGAAATTGATTAACCGAAAATAAAGATTTAGTTCAATAAATTCTTTTTTAATTTAATTAAGATCATAGGTGTAAATAAATATGTTTTCAGTGAAATTTAAAACTACAGAAGAATTGCCTGAACCGTCTCCAAGATTAATTGACCAGGTTATCGGTCAAGATGAAGCTGTAAAAATAGTGTTAAGCGCAGTTAAGAACAAGAGACATGCATTATTACTGGGGGATCCTGGTGTCGGTAAATCCATGATGGTTAAGGCTGTTGGAGAACTTTTAGAAAAATCCGATGAATTCACTCCATATACCATATTGGCGAGACCTAACTTAAAAAACCCTGAGAAACCAATAGTGGAGTTAGTTGAAGGGCTGTATGTTGAAGAGAATAATGAAGAGAGACCAAAAATTACCAAACAGCCACCAAATATCCTAACATTATTCATTCTAATGATTGCATTTACTGCCATAACATCATACTTAATGAAGGGACTTTCAGAAACTAAAATGTTGGGAGTAATAGCAACTGTAGCTATAGTAGGTTCATTATTGGCTTTTGTAGTACTTTTCCTTGGAATATTTGGGGCTACAAAAGCTTCAATGCCTAATACAGTGAATCCTGCAGATTTAAAACCTGTAGTATTGTATGAATGCAAGAAAAAACCACTTATAAGGGCCAGTGCATACAACGTAACTAAACTCTTAGGGGATGTTAAACACTGTCCACTTGGAGGAAAGCCACCACTAGGCACCCCGCCACATAAAAGGATAATTTTAGGGGCCATATATGAAGCTCACAAGGGTATTCTCTATGTGGACGAGATAAAAACCATGCCCCTGGAGGTTCAAGATTATATATTAACCGCATTACAGGATAAACAACTCCAAATAAGTGGTAGAAATCCAAATTCAAGCGGTGCCACTGTAGAGACTAACCCGATACCTTGTGACTTTACGTTGATAATGTCTGGAAACATGGATGATGTAAGTAACTTAAGAGCTCCGTTACTTGACAGGATAGATTACAAAATAGTTCTAAAGAATAAAATGGAAAACAACCAGAAAAATAGAGATATACTATTACAATTCATAGTTCAAGAGATAAAAAACAACAACCTAAATCCAATGACCTATGAAGCATGCTGTGAAATTGTAAGACTGGCTCAGCTCTTATCAGGTTCAAAGGATAAACTTACCTTAAGGTTGAGGAAATTATCAAACATAATAAAAATGGCAAATGATATTGCAGTGGGCAAAGAAATAAAAGAAATAATCGAAGAAACTGCAGAAAAAGAAAAAGAGAAAGAATTAGAAATAAAAAGAGAAGTAGTTATTGATAATAGGGAAGCGAGTGGCAGTAGCAAAAAACTAAAAAACATAGTAGGAATGCTACATAAGAAAAAAGAAAACATAGAAACATCTATTGAAAAAATCAAAAGCGATAAAGTTTCAGAAATAAAAAAATCCGAAGAGAAGAAAATATACATTGAACGTGAACACATATTGGAAGTCATAAGGAGTGGAGTATACAGCATGTCCAAACAGGTTGCCATCGACTACCTTACAAACTTTAAGAGATACAAGCACATTACTCCAAACGATGTACCAAAAGTTGGAGTTATACACGGTCTTGCAGTTCTTGGAACAGATGGACTAGGCGATGTAACTAAAATAATAACTCAAATTGTAGATTCAAAGAATCCAGGAACTCACCTGTTAAACATAAGTGGGGACCTTGCAAAACACAGTATATCATTAGCTTCGGCATTATCTAAAAAACTAGTATCTGAAGGAAAGTTGCCTATTGAAACCAAAGATAGCATTGATTTAACTTCAAAGGAAATATACATCCAATTCAGTCAATCGTACTCAAAAATAGATGGAGACAGTGCAACAGCAGCAGCATGTTTAAGTATAATTTCTTCACTCTTGGATATTCCGCTAAAACAGGACTTTGCAATAACTGGAAGTTTGGATTTAAACGGTAACATACTTGCAATTGGCGGAGTAAACGAGAAAATAAACGCTGCTAAAGAATATGGATTTAAAAGAGTTATAATCCCAGAATCAAATATGATAGATGTTATAGATATCGAAGGAATTGAAGTAATCCCTGTTAAAACACTTGATGAGCTAATACCACTGGTATTTGAATTAGATAACTAATATAAAACCTTTCTTTTATTTTATTCAAATGTAAATGTGTTATAAATTATCAAATCTCTTTTTTGGTGGTACTGTGGATTTAAAAGCTTTTGTGGATATTTGTCATAAACTCTACGATAGAAAATATGTTGTAGGAAGCGGAGGTAATGTTAGCGTAAGGCATGATGATTTGATATATACAACTCCAACAGGCTCATGTCTTGGGTTTTTAAAAGAAGAAGATATATGCATAGTAAATTTAAATGGGGAAATTATCAAAGGAGCTCCTACTTCAGAGACCAACATGCACTTAAAGATTTATCAGAATAGAAAAGATGTAAATGCAATAGTCCATACTCATTCCCTACACTCTACAGCACTATCAATAGTGGATAAAAAAATAGAACTATTGACTCCTGAAGCAGAAATATTTTTAAAAAAAATAGGTTACGTGGACTATTTACCCTGCGGAAGTTTAGAACTGGCAGAAGAAGTTTCAAAAAGAAATGAGGATGTTATAGTCCTGAAAAATCATGGAATTGTAACCCTTGGAAAAAATTTACTTGAAGCCTATGTTAAAACAGAGGTTACCGAAGAAGTTGCTAAATTAAATTATCTTGTAAATTATTTAAAAAGAATTTAGTTATGTATTTAACTATAAATTATTTATTCATTTTTTATTGTTTCCAATTCACTTACAATACTCCATATTTGGGTTCTTGTATGTAGTGGCATGTTTGGATCATCACTAATGTCGTCTAAGTATTGAATTGCAGTAGCACTTCTAACGATGTATTCATCATTTTCATTCAATACTGACTCTTTTGCCTTTTCAGCAGCAGCCCTTATATTTCTAGGTACTGTTGTATCGTTAATTATTTCATCGAGCATAAAAGCAATGTTGTTTAATTTTTGTTCAGGGGTCATCTTCTTAGGGCCGAACATACTATCACCACCATGTTTTGGATTCCTATTGACATTTAATATGGCCATCTCCCATATATCGAAATTTTTATGTTTAAATAAAATTACTTGTATTTATTAGTTAAGTGAATGTACACCACTATTGGTTGGGAGATGGACCGTAAATACCACTACATTTTAATTATCATATACCGTATTTAAATATTAACCTTATTATTTTTTATTTTTATTTTTTAAGGTTTTAACTTTTTTAGGGTTACCTACAAGAACTTTGTCTACTTTTGTAAACACTCCGTTTTCCACAACTCCTGGAATGTTATTTAATTCTTTTTCTGTTTCTTCTGGATCTTTTATGTCTATAAATACATCTATTATCATGTTTCCATTGTCTGTGATAATCGGGCCCATTTTCTTAGATGCCATTCTTATTGAAGGAGCTGAATTTCTTTTTAACAGTTCATTTAAAACAGTCGAGTATGCAAAAGGAACAACTTCAAGAGGTACTGGCATTTTTTCCCCTAAATTATCTACTACTTTATTTTCATCCACTATTACTACGAACTCTTTTGCATAGTAATCTATAATTTTTTCCTGGGTGTGGCATCCACCGCCACCTTTAATAAGGGCGAGCGTTTTCTTATCGACCTCATCAGCTCCATCAATTGCAATGTCTATTTCATCACACTGATCCAAAGAAACCAGTGGAATCCCATATTGTATGGCAAGCATTCTTGATTCAAAAGAAGTCGGGATTCCAAAAATATTTAATTCTTCATCTATAATTCTTTTTCCAAGTTCTGCTATGAATATATTTGCCGTAGAACCTGAGCCTAAACCTACTATCATGTCGTCCTTTACCAACTTTACAGCTTCCTGAGCTACTCTGGTTTTTGAAGCCTCCAATTCAGATAAACCTTCATTTCCAACTGAACTTTTACGCATACATACACACCTCACTATATATTTTGTAATTTGTAGTAATTAATTTTGATTAGGTTAAATTTTGATAATCTAAGCGTTGTTTTTGTAGAATAAAAAAGAGATATAAAAAAATTATTGTATTATATATAAAAGAGTATACTACAATACTCACGACTAAAGCCGTTGGCTTTCGGAGTGAGCGAAGCAACGTTATAAAAACCCAACGGTTAAACAAAAACTCTTCGAGTTTACGAAAACCTTCGGTTTTCGAATCCAGTAGGTTTTGTAGCCCACCACTATCACCGAGCGAAGCGAAGGTGAGCTACATCCACCGCAACATAGTTGCGGGGAGGTTGAATAATCGTAAATTATTCAACCAATCCGAAGGATTTGTTCAATCGTGGTAGTTTTCAAAACCCTTAACGGGTAAAGATATAAAATCACGAAGTGATTTTATTTAATCTCGGCGGAATGTTATAATGATAATTATTCGACAACTTCAATAATTTTAATTGTAAATACTAAATCTTTTCCTGCAAGTTCATGGTTAAAGTCTAAAGTTACCTCATTATCTGTAACTTCGGTTATTGTAGCAGGAATTCCTTCTGCAAGGATTACCATTCCTTCTTCAGGTTCAAAATCAGCTTCTTTAAAAGCATCTCTTGGTATTTTCTGTATTAACATTTCATTTCTGTTACCGTATGCTTTCTCTGCAGGGATTTTTACGGTTTTTTCGTCCCCGACTTCCATGTCTAAAACAGCTTCTTCAAAACCTTGAATCAACTGACCTTCTCCTACAACGAACTCTAGAGGTTCATATTCTCTATCAGGCGCGTATATTCCAGCTTCTTTTGCTACCTCTTCTATGGAAGTGTCAAAGACATCTCCACTTTCAAGTTTACCTATGTAGTCTACTTTTATTTTAACTCCTTTATCTACCAAAAAAATCACATCCTTATGTCGATATCATAACTCAAACTGTATTGGTATATATATTTTATTATTGCTACCACGATTAATGGATTTATTACATGTTAATAACTACATGTTAAACGTTAAATGAGTATGAACTTATTCAACATGTCGAATCAAATCAAAAATTATAAAAATTAAAAAATATCTAGATTTAAAGGTATAATAAAATCAAAAAGGTGGAATAATGGTCAGTGTAAACTTGACTTCTTTGTCCATAGTTGAAGAAATGATACAAAGAAAAGAAGACTTGAACATAGAAGTTAAGAAATTAGAAAATGGTGCTACCGTTCTTGACTGTGGTGTTAATGTAGCAGGAAGCTTTGAAGCTGGTAAATTATTTACAAAAGTATGTTTAGGTGGTCTTGCTCACGTTGGAATAAGTATATCAGGTTCATTAGCTGATGAATTAGTTTTACCTTCAGTTAAGATAAAAACATCACACCCTGCAGTTGCTACATTAGGAGCTCAGAAAGCAGGTTGGAGTGTCAAGGTAGGGAAATACTTTGCAATGGGTTCAGGACCTGCAAGAGCTTTAGCCTTAATGCCTAAAAGCACATACGAAGAAATTGGTTACGAAGACGATGCAGATGTTGCTGTTTTATGTTTAGAAGCAAGCCAATTACCTGATGAAAATGTTGCAGACTACGTTGCAGAAAAATGTGGTGTAGATGCTGAAAAAGTTTACCTCTTAGTAGCTCCTACAGCATCAATGGTTGGATCCATACAAATCAGTGGTAGAGTTGTAGAAAACGGAACCTACAAAATGTTAGAAGCTTTACACTTTGATGTAAAAAAAGTTAAATTTGCAGCAGGTATTGCTCCAGTAGCTCCAATAATTGGTGACGATTTAGCAATGATGGGTTCCACAAACGATATGGTACTCTACGGAGGAAGAACCTTCTATTACATAGAAAGCGACGAAAACGACGATGTTGAAGCATTATGCAAAGCTTTACCATCCTGTTCATCAGAAGGTTACGGAAAACCATTCTTAGATGTATTCAAAGAAGCAAACTACGACTTCTACAAAATAGACAAAGGAATGTTTGCCCCAGCAGTTGTTACAATTAACGACATGAGAACAGGTAAATTAGTATCCTATGGAAAAATGAACATAGATGTACTTAAAAAATCATTAGGGTTTAAAGAATTAGAATAAGTCTCATACTTATACCTACTATTACCTACTATTCCTTTTATTTTATTTTTTATTTTTAATCGTTCTTTTTCCTTTTTCTTTTTTAGTTAAAGAATAATATTAAAATACTGTATAATGCATACACATGATATAAACAATAAATAGGTATTATTGAATAAAAATCTAAAATTTCCAATTTTCCAATTTTCCAATCTCGATTGGATAACCATAGTGTAAGACAAAACCTTTTAAAAAATCGAAGCGAATCCAAAGGATTCGCTGATCGAGACAAATTTCAAAGAAATTCGCTGACTCACAAAAATTCGAAGAATTTTTGTCGAGAGGTTTTGGATTCAAAACCAATACACAACCTTGCTTCGCTCGGTAGTGTCTTTTAGTCGGTTTTATAACACATTAGTATAGTTTGTTATGTCCGACACTATAATCATGTAGGGGTGGTAAATTGTCTATGTTCTTTTTTAAACGAAAGCCTGAAAAAGAAGTTATCGATCTTCTAAAAAAGCATATTTCATTATCTATAGAAGGTATCGAGTTATTGAATGAATATATTGAATACAGGGGATCTGATAAATTGGACGATATATTGAACAAAATTATAGAGCTCGAAAAAGAAGGGGATGAAATAAGAAAAAAAGCCATATTTAATCTTTATAATGCATTTTTACCAAGTATGAAGAGAGAACTAAATTATTCAATTGAACTTTTAGATGAAGTCCTTGACAGCATTAAACATGGAGCCATGCTATACAATTTGATGACCTTTGATTTAGATGAAAATATAAAAGAAAAATGTAAATTAATATTGAATATATCGTCAAAAATGCTTGATTCCCTAAATAAGATAATAGATGTATTTGAAAACGGAGGGGAATTTAAAGAGCACATTAAAAATATAAAAATGGGGGAGGAAGATATTGACGATATCCATCAGGAAATTTACAGGTATATGGTTGGTATGGAGATAAGCTCCTTTTGGGTAGGGAAGCTCATGAGTGATTTTGTGGATATGATTACAGGTATAAGCGACTTTATAGAAAATATAGCCGATGAATTTCAAATAATATATTTAAAATAATTGGTGATTAAAATATTTGAACTAATAGCTATTTTAAGTGGTTTGTATATTGCATTTGTAATTGGGGCGAACGATACTGCAAATGCACTTGGAACAGCCATTGGAGCAAATTTAATGAGTTATAAAAAATTAGTTTTTATATTTGGCGTGTTTGTCCTTATAGGGTGTTTAAATGCCCACAAAGTCGGACATACGGTAGGCTCCATTACCGGCGGAGAGGTAATATTTCCATTGATAATCGCTGGAATTATTATCACAATGATAACCTATAAAAAGATACCAATATCTACACATCAGGTTATAGTATGTGCATTGGTTGGTTTGAACCTGAATACTGCAAATTTGGATTTATTTGTAAAAATTATTGGTAGCTGGATAGTTTCACCAATACTGGCTGGTTTTCTATCCTTTGTACTTTATAATGCCGTTGAAAAATTGAATATTTCTGTTTTAAAAAGGGAGGAACTATTAAGATATGGATTAATATTAAGCGGTGGACTTATAGCATATAATTTAGGTTCAAACGATCTTCCAACTGCACTTGGAGCTGTAACAAACAGTAGTTATGTTTTTCTTATGGGAGGTATTGTCCTTATATTAGGTGCCTTGCTTTTTGGAAAGGGAGTTTCTGAAACCGTTGGATTGAGAATCGTTAGGTTAAGTCCATTAACTGCATTTATTGCCCAGCTATCTGCGGGAATTAGTGTTCTTGTATTCACCCAGTTTGGTATGCCGGTTTCTACAACTCAGGCTATTATTGGTGGAATCGTAGGGGTGGGATTAACAAAAGGTATCAAAACAGTCAGCTGGAAAACTTTGTTAAGTATTGTGCTTGGTTGGGTTTCTGCTCCAGGTCTTGCACTGTTTGTCGGTTATTTGATTGAATTTTTGTTCTAATTTTATTATTTTTAATTCTTTATTATTCAATATAGGTGCATGACAAATATATTATAAGTATAATGTAGTAGATGTTAGAGATGATTAATTATAGTATACATCTATAATAGATATCAAATTACAGTTAATTGTTTACTTACTACGTACTATCTACTATTTTATTTATCGTTTAATGAATTAAGGTGTATTATTATGACTAAAACAGATTTAACAGACTATCAAAAAACTAATAAGCAGGAATCTGTTTATTTATCGGATTTAGAAGAAGTGGCTTGTGCCGATTTGCCGTTAGGTTGTCAGTACTGCATTAACGGAGAAAAACTTGTTCTATTCATAAGTGGAATCTGCGGTGAAAATTGTTTTTACTGCCCACTGTCTGAAAATAGAAAAAGTAAAGACGTAATATATGCAAATGAAAAGAAGATAAGTTCAATTGAAGAGGCTATTGAAGAGGCTTACCTCTGTAATAGTAAAGGTGTAGGAATTACCGGAGGAAACCCTCTTTTAAAGATTGAGAGAACTGTGGAATATCTAAAGGCACTGAAGGAAGAATTTGGAGAAGAATTTCACAGCCACCTATACACCACACCGGATGTCGTTGATGAAGAAAAACTTAAAATGTTAAAAGAGGCGGGATTGGACGAAATAAGACTACACCCAACTAAATTTTTTAAAAACGATGGAAAATTTAAATTTAAACTTGAAGAATTTTTAGACAAGTTAAAACTGTGTATGAAATATATTCCTGATGTTGGAGTTGAAATTCCAGGAATTCCAGGAATGGAGGAAGAAATACTTAATTTGGCAAATGAAGTTGATAAAATAGGAGTTAAATTCTTAAATATAAATGAATTGGAATACTCTGAAACCAACTACACGGAGCTCTTGAATAAAGGATTCAAAGAAAAAAATGATTACGCATCAGGGATTTCAGGAAGTGGAGAAACTGCCAAATATGTAATCGAGAATTTCAATGGAAACATGATAATTCACTACTGCCCTTCGTCCTTGAAAGATGGCATACAGCTGAAAAACAGGCTTATAAATAGGGCAAAGAACGTTGCTAAAGAATATGATGTCATAACCGAAGAAGGCTTAATTCTGAGAGGCATAATAATATTTAGAGATAGAGCGGAAGTTGAAGAAGTCCTCGAAATTTTAGAGTACAACGACGTGGACTTTGAAATAGATGATGATAAGATATTTTTAAATCCATTTATCCTAGAAGATTTGATAGAGAATCTAAAAAATGCAAATTATGAAATAAGTTTTAGTGCTTATGTGTCTGAAATATACCCTACAAGCGACAGGCTTGAAGTTGAAAGAATACCTTTGGTAACAAGAAAGCCAAAATTGAAGCTTAAAAAGAATTAAAGTAAAGATAGAGAAAAGTATATATAGTATATTAAGCATTTGTTTAATGTTTAATTTTTTACAGTAGTTCTATCTAGAAATTTTAACATAAAATAGAAACTTGAATATCGACAAAAAAACAAAAGGGCTTTATTTTTACAAAGCCAAAAAACCACTATTTTGGAGGAATAGGTATGGCAGATGAAAGTCTATTGACCACATTAGATACATATTTGGCTTCCGGTATGCACATCGGTACACAGCAAAAAACAAAAGACATGAAGAAATACATCTACAGAGTAAGATCAGACGGTTTATACGTTTTAGATGTTAGAAAAACAGATGAAAAAATAAGATTAGCTGCAAAATTCTTATCAAACTACGAACCTGAAGACATTTTAGCAGTTTCAAGAAGAGTGTACTCAGTAGGACCATTAGAAAAATTCGGCCAAGTTACAGGTATAAAAGCAGTTGCAGGAAGGTTTGTTCCTGGTACATTAACAAACCCAGCTTCCAAAAAATTCATAGAACCTGAAGTATTATTTTTAAGCGACCCTAGAGTAGATAGACAAGCTTTAAAAGAAGCTATTGAACTAGGCATACCAATTATCGGTATGTGCGATACAGAACACTTAACCTCATACATAGACTTCGTAATACCAACAAACAACAAAGGTAGAAAGGCTGTTTCATTAATCTACTATTTAATAGCTAGAGAATACTTAAGAAACAGAGGAGTTATTAGTGAAGAGGTTCCATTCTCATACGAAGAATTCTTAGAAAAAGCTATGAATGTTAAAGTTAGACATAACAACCAACAATTCCAAAGAGGAAGGGGAAGAAGAAGGAGATAAGTCGGCCTAATAACTAAGGGTAGCTACTTATCTTAGTCCTCTATAGTTATATGCCCAATTATCTATAAAACACGTGATTAAAATGGAAGAAAAATTTTTACTTGAATGCCCGAGCTGTGATGATGTAACCCCCCATGATATACTAAAAAAAGTTGAATCAAAGAAACACGTTAAATATACTGTGAAGTGTCTAGATTGTGGACATGTTCACGAAGTAGAAAAAACAGTTAAATTAAAAGACGTTAAGATAATTATAAGTAGATTTGACGAATCAGAAAAAAAAGTAATCCAAGTACCTACTAATGAAATTCTTAGCGTTGGGGACAAAATTGAAGTTTTCGGGGAAAATGTTGAGATAACTGGTATCGAAACTGACAAGAGGGTTACATCTTCAAAAGCAGAAAGTGTAAAAACATTATGGGCAAAATCTATTGATATTCCTAAAAAAGTTGGTATATCAATAAATAACAGGGGTATTACCTATTCAATTAATATTTTAGTTCCTCAAGATTACGTCTTTGAAGAAGGTAAGGTATATAAAATTAAGAGCTCGTTCTTTAGAATAAAAATGATAAAAACTGAGAAGGGCAATTTTAAGAGAGAAGTTGCACGTAAAATAAAAAGGATATATGCAGATTCTACAAAACCCTTGAGGAAACATGAGGACTTAACAGATTATTTGATATAATGAGGTGTAATAATGGCAAGAATGAAAGCTAGAAGTGGTAAAGGGAGAAGAGTAACCAGAGATACCTGGAAAACAAAAGTTTGGTATGATATACGCACTCCACAAGTATTTGGCGGAGATGTAATAGGTCAAACTCCTTCAAACGATCCATCATTATTGATTGGAAGAGTTGCTGAAATTAGTTTAAGAGACTTAACTAACGACCACACAAAACACATGGTTAGAATGTACTTTAAGATAGATGGCGTTAGCGGAAACAACGCAACAACACAATTTGTTGGTCACGACACAACAAGAGAATACTTAAAATCACAAATCAGAAGAAGAAGAAGCAAAATAGACACCGTAGTTGATGTTAGAACAAAAGATGGATACAAGATAAGGGTTAAAGCTATCGTTTTAACAGCCGTTAGAGCTAGAGACCACCACAAAACAGAAATAAGAAAGAAAATGGAAGAAATCATAAGAACAATGGCTAAAGAATCAACATTCCCAGAATACGTTCAGGCAATGTTGTTAGGTGGATTAGGTTCAAAAATCTACGGCGAATGTAAAAAGATGTTCCCATTAAGAAGAGTGGAAGTATATAAATCAGAAGTTTTAGAATTCGGAAAACCATTGGAAGCTAAAGCAGAAGAAGAAACTGTTGAAGAAGAAAAACAAGAATAAAATAATAAACTTCTTTTTTTGTTTTTTAAATGAATATTTTTTAAAATCTCTTTTACTGTTAATATAAATTTACTGTGAAATTGTTTTATACTATTTTATCAATATATTCTACAATACCGTATGGTCTTATTTGTTATATTTGTTATTTTTAATATTTTATAAACGTATATACTGTTGCTGGTTATGGGTGATATTTTTGGCCAAACAAAATTCTAACAATTTTCATGAATCCCTATCAGAAATTGAAGAATTGGTCAGGGACTCTAAAAATGGAGTTTTAATTGATATTGAGATTACTCCAAATGCAAAGAAAAACCAAATTGGCGGAATAAATACTTGGAGAAAAAGACTGGAAATAAGAATAAAAGAACAGCCAATAGAAGGAAAGGCAAACAAGGAAATTATCAAATTCCTTAAAAAAACGTTGAAGAAAAATATTGAAATAGTGGCTGGTTCAACATCATCTCAAAAGACTGTTTTGGTAGTTGATGCTAAAAAAGAAGAGGTTATTGAAATTTTAAAAGATATTATATTTAAATAAATTATTAAATAAGTAGATGTTCGTGATATTATGGATGATATAAACTACACTTTAGCAGCTTATAGAATATGCACCCCAGAAAAAACCTGGGAAAAGATAGAACCTGTAACAAAGGAGATTGGAGTTACAAGAATTGCCAGAATAGATGGGTTAGACAGAGTAGGAATTCCTGTTTACTCTGCAATAAGACCTTCTGCAAAGGAAGGGGCCATAAGCGTCTATGCTGGAAAGGGGGCAACAGACATTCAAGCTAGGGTTTCTTCCGCCATGGAAGCTATTGAAAGATACTCTGCAGAATACGATGAAAAAAGTAATGTAGAACTTACCTTAAAACCTGAAAATCCCATAAACCTGGAGGAGCTCATAGTTCCAAGAAATATCTCATCAGGCATTGGTAACATCAATAACACTAAAAATATAGAGTGGGTAAGAGGTTACGACATAATAAATAATGAAACTGTCGAAATTCCTGCCAACAGCGTTTTTCACCCTTATGAAGGAAAGAGACTTTTTAGAAGTAACACAAACGGTTTAGCATCTGGAAATTCTAGAGAAGAAGCCATTTTTCATGGAATTTTAGAGGTTGTTGAAAGGGATGCATGGAGCATCTCGGAGCTCTCCAAAAGAACATATAAAAAGATAAATATTGAAGGAGCAAAAAATCCGATAATCCATGAATTAATGGAAAAATTCAATAAATCAAAAATAAATATAGTTTTGAAGGATTTAACCAGTGAAGTAGGTATTCCAACAATAGCTGCAATATCTGATGACGATGTTTTAAAAGATCCTGCCCTTTTGTGCATGGGTGTTGGATGTCATCTTCATCCTGAAATAGCAGTTATACGAGCTCTTACCGAAGTGGCACAAAGTAGAGCTACCCAGATACATGGGGCAAGGGAAGACACAATAAGAGGGGATGTTGTAAGGAAAATAAGCTACGATAGAATGAAAAGAATCCATAGGAAATGGTTTGAACATAGGGAAGAAGTAAATATTGAAGATATACCAAACAATGCAAAGTTGAATTTAAAAAGAGATATCCAAACAGTTAAAGAAAAACTTTCTGAAAATGGATTTGACAAAATAGTGGTTGTAGATCTGAAAAAAACGGATATAGATGTTGTCAGAGTTGTAATCCCTAAAATGGAGGTTTACTGCGTGGATAGAGATAGAATATCCCCTTGGGTAAAGGATAGGGTTAGAAAAATAGCAGACAAAAAATTATAATTTATCTTTTAAACTCTTTTTATAAATATATTATAAAAAATAAATTTAAAATCAAAGAATATCATAAAAATAATGGAACAAAGCCCAAAGTAAAACGGTCCAAACATTCGAAAAATTGAACGGTCCAAACATTAGTTCAAATTAATGAACGTAATGAACGAATATCTATCTAGACTATTGATTAATGGGCTAAACATAATTCGGAACGTAACTTTAAAAAGGTTGTATCTAAAATATCAAGAATCTAACGCTATATTAATGGACTGGGCGGGATTTGAACCCGCGGCCTCCGCACAGCCAATGCGGCGATCTCCCAGTCTGATCTACCAGCCCACACACCCCAGTTATTAACCAATTACACCTATATAAAGTTTTCGGTCTTATTGAAAGTCTGTTTTGGTGATCGATTACTTTGTATATCTTAGGTAACATATATAATAGTATGTAATTTTAATGATCGAGACAAACTATTTATTATTTCGTGTAACGCACACCACCATGATATATAAGTTCGATTGATAAAGGTAGATTGTATGGATGTTTTCAAAGAAGATTTTGACGTTGTGATTATTGGAGCAGGCCCCGCAGGTCTCTTTGCAGCCTATGAGCTCGTAGAAAAAAGTAAATTAAAAATTTTAATAGTTGAAAAGGGCCTAGATATTGATAAGAGAAAGTGCAAAATGAAAGAATTCAACCACTGCCTTAGATGTAAACCCTGCCACATCATGAGTGGAGTAGGCGGGGCTGGAGGTTTAAGTGACGGCACAGTTAACTTAAGGCCAGATATTGGCGGAGATTTAACAGAATTAACCACTGATGAAAACTACTCCTGGCAGTTAATATGGGAAGTTGACCAAATACTCCTAAAGCACAAAACCCCTAAAGAAATAATCAAAGGAAAGGAATATGAAATTAGAGAGCTCGAAAGAAAATCTGCACAAGTTGGGGTTAAATTTATTTCCATAATTCAGAGGCATATAGGTTCAGACCACACAAAAGAAACTATTGGAAGTATAAGGGATCACTTAATAAACAAAGGAGTTAAATTCATGCTCCATACTACGGTTAAAGAGTTTTATCAAGGAGAGGTCATTGTAGAGAGACGGAATGAAGTTTTTAAAATAAAAACAAAATATATCGTTGTAGCTCCAGGAAGAATAGGGGCTGACTGGTTTCATGATGTTGCCCAAAAAATAGGTTTAAATGCCAGGCATGGTCCAATCGATGTTGGAGTTAGGGTTGAAGTACCTTCAATCATAATGGAACCTGTAACAAATATAAATCATGACCCTAAGTTTCACATATATACTGATACCTACGATGATTTCGTTAGAACTTTTTGCACAAACCCATACGGATTTGTTGTAGAGGAGAAATACAGAGATTTTGTTGGAGTTAATGGTCATTCAATGAAGGATGAAAAAAGTAACAATACAAACTTTGCTCTTTTAACCAGAATAGAACTTACAGAACCTGTGGAAGATACAACTTCCTATGGGAAAAGCATAGCACACTTGGCAACCACGATTGGAGGAGGAATGCCAGTACTTCAGAGACTTGGAGATTTAAGAAGGGGTAGAAGAAGTACCAAGTCTAGAATCATGAGGAGCAATGTAGTACCTACTTTGAGATATATCACACCTGGAGATATAGCAATGGCTTTACCTTATAGGATAGTAACGAATATTATAGAGGGCCTTGAAAAACTGGATAAAGTTATTCCAGGGGTTGCAAGTGATCACACCTTGCTTTATGCACCCGAAATTAAGTACTATGCAATGAGAGCTCTAGTGAACTCGGATCTTGAGACTAATATAGAAAACATTTTTGTTGCCGGTGATGGGGCAGGACTTTCAAGGGATATTACAAATGCAGCGGCCACAGGAATCTTGGCTGCCAGAGGGATTTTAAAAAAAGAAGGAGTTATGGACCGTAGTTTTAAAAAAGACGGCAACTGGAAAGAGGCTATTGAAAAACTATAGTTCTCGTTATAATGGACTAATGTTCTTGAATTAATATTCTTAAATTATATTCTTGAAACTGGATATGGCATTATACAACTAAACAAAATATTTACAATTCATACGATTAATTTTATAATTTACAGTAAATCGTTAATTCCGAGACAACCATATAAAAGCCAATAAAAATATTGTGGACAAAATATACCTATTATGACAAAATCTATTATACTTCTAAATTTAAAACATATTCTAAGTTTATAGCATTTCCCGGTGATGTGATGAGGATTTATAACACCTTAACAAGAGAGTATGAAGAGTTTAAACCATTAGATAGTTGGGAAGTTAAAATGTATGTCTGTGGGCCTACCGTTTATGATTACGCCCATTTAGGACATGGAAGAACCTACGTGGCTTTTGATGTCATTAGAAGATACTTAGAACACAGGGGCAATTATACCATTAAGATGGTTCTTAACTTTACAGATATCGATGATAAAATTATAAATAGGGCAAATGAAACAAAAATAAAGCCGGAAGAATTGGCAGATAAATTTATAAAGTCTTTCTTAGAAGATATGAATAAATTGAATATTAAACCTGCAGATATTTATCCAAGGGTCTCCGAACATATAGATGATGTTATTTCATTTATAAAAAAACTTGAAGAAAAAGGATATGCCTATAAAACAAAGGACGGAGTTTATTTTGATGTTAGAAAGTTCAAAGAGTATGGAAAACTTAGCAACATTAATTTAAACGAAACAATAGCAGGCTATAGAGTGGAAAAAAATATAGAAAAGAAAAATCCTGAAGATTTTGCACTCTGGAAGTTTGCAAAACCAAACGAACCAAAATGGGACAGCCCTTGGGGTGAAGGAAGACCTGCATGGCACATAGAATGCTCAGCAATGGGTATAAAATACCTTGGAGAACAGTTTGATATTCACGGTGGAGGAAACGATTTAATATTCCCGCATCATGAAAACGAAATAGCTCAAAGTGAAGTTTGTACCGGCAAAAAACCATGGGTTAAATACTGGCTTCACACAGGATTTGTTATGGTGGATAAGGAAAAAATGAGCAAGAGTTTGGGGAACTTCATCACACTTAGGGATTTGTTTAAAAAATACCCTCCTGAGGTCATTAGGTTCTTCTTATTACAGAGGCATTACCGCTCACCACTCGATTATTCAGAGGAAGGTATTCAGCATGCCAAAAACAACTTAGAAAAATTGTACAATACTATAGAAAATATTAGAATAGCTTTAAACGATTCGGAAACAAGTTATTCATGGGGAGATATTGAGTTTGAGACATACTCAATTATTAAAAATGCAAAAACGAACTTTTATAAAGCCATGGATAATGATTTTAATACGCCAGAGGCCATTAAATCAGTATTTGAAGTTTCAAATGCTATAAATAGGTATATTTCGACGGTTGAAACTCCAAAGGACAGTGTTCTTAAAAAATCACTTGAATTCTTCATAATGGTTAGTGAGGTATTTGGAATATTTAATAAGGCTTTTCAGTTTGAACAGAATTCTTCAGAGGAGGAGTTAGTAGAGCTCCTAATAAGTATCCGTTCAGACTTAAGGAAAGAGAAGAATTACAAATTATCCGATAAAATAAGGGATGAATTAAAAGATATGGGCATTCAATTAGAGGATACGCCAAAAGGAGTTGTATGGAGGAAAATAAATATCTAATTCCTTTATCGATTATTTTATCATAATTTTTATTCATATTATTTGTCAGGGGATATCTTGAATAGTAAAGATCATAAAACACTTAAAGGTCTTGGAAAGGTTGAAAAAAAATTTAAAGATTCTATTTTTATCGGATATGCAGCTCCTGTAGAAAGTGAGGAGGAAGCAAAGAACTTCATAAACAAAATAAAAAATTTTCACAGCGATGCATCCCACAACGTCTATGCTTATATCGTTAGAAATGGTCCAGAATTTGCCATTAAGTACGACGACGATGGGGAACCTAAAGGGAGCTCAGGAAAACCTGTAATGAAGATTTTAGAACATAAAGGCATAGAAAATGTAGTGGTAGTTGTTACACGTTATTTTGGCGGGACAAAATTAGGTTATGGAGGTTTAGTTAAAGCCTATAGCGAGACTGCCAGCGATTCTATAGAAAACGCGGGAATTATTGAAGTTTATGAAATGGAATATTTTGAAGTAGAGCTCCCATACAACTTGTTTAACGCCGTAAAGAATATGATAGAAAATCGAGGGACGATAGTTAAAGAAACGTATAGTGACTGTGTGGTTTTTGGTATAGAAGTTAAAAAAGGAACTGCTGATGAAGTTATACATGAGATATTGGATCTAACAAAAGGTCAGGTAAAAATAAATCGTTCTGCGAATGCGAATGAGTGATACAAATATTACATTAAATTAATTAGGATTTGCTTAACAATTCTATTTGATACATATTAGTTTTTAGTTATTAATTACAGACGTCTATACTGCGGATACCAATATTGATAAACATTCTTTTAAGTATCGTTATACACTATAGAGGTAATTTTATGGCATGCTTATAAGGTGATAGTTGTGAAAGGTCAAAAAGAAAAACTATTTTATGATATGTTAAATAACATATTCATTGGTGCTAAAATCGAAGGAGATTCTGGATATGTTAATTTAATGAGGATAAAATCCAATTACTACAATAAAGTGTTTGAGGAAATTGGTAAAGAAATAAATAAACGATTAAATGAGTTCCCAGAGTTTAGGGAAGAAATGTTTAATAAATTGTATTCTTTCTTTAAAACATATTTTAACGAAGCTGGGGCAATATACTTTAATCAAACACCGTTAAAATCAAAAGTATATGAGAAGGTTTATTCCAATAACAAAGATGTTATACTGTTCTGGAAAACTCATATGCTGTATTATGTGAAAACAGACAAATTATGGAACAATTTAAAAATAGAATTCGACAATGGAAAAGGAGATATTTACAAAGTATCATTTAATGTTTCAGAATTGGAACATAAAAAAGCAAATGAAAAAAAGAGCGTTATTTATGAGTTATCTAAAATAAATAATAATGATATAATGTTTAATGTTTTGTATTCTGAAAGAGGTAAGAAAACAAAAATAAACGATATTTTAAAAGAGTTTAAGAAAAAAGATGTTAATTTAGACGAAGAACAATTGAAAAGAATCTTTAGGATCTTTGAAAGACAGAATGAAGTTGATTATTTTATAAACAAAAATGCGGAACAGTTTTTAAAAGAACATTTTGATCTGTATCTAAAAAATTATATTTTTGATGATGAAAGTATATTCGATGAAAAGAGATTGAAGGAGCTGAAGTCATTAAAAGAAATTGCATATATGATTATTGATTTCATTGCACAGTTTGAGGATGAACTAGTGAGGATATGGAATAAACCAAAATTCGTTTTAAATTCTAACTATGTAATCACATTGGACAGGATTTATGATAAGAACGGAATTGATGTTATTGAATACATATTAAATGCTAAAGGTATTGAAAAACAGATTGAGGAATGGAAGGAGTTAGGGTTCATTGATAATGATTTTAAATTGAGTGATGTGTTCATAAATACCTTGGCTGGAAAAAGTTTGAACCCAAAATATCAGTTTTTACCAGTAGATACAAAATATTTCGATGAAGATGTTAAGTTTAAGATTTTAATGTTATTTGGTAATTTAGATGACGAATTAGATGGGTGGTTAATTAAGAGTGAAAACTATCAAGCACTCAATACAATTTTGCCCAAATTTAGGGATAAAGTGCAGACAATTTATATCGATCCACCGTTTAATTTAGGGACCAACGCCGATTTTTTATATGATGTGAGCTACAAGGATGCAACCTGGATTACAATATTAGAAAATAGAATAAGATTAGGAAAGGATCTATTGAATAATAGAGGATGTATTTTTGTTAGATGCGATTATAATGGAAATGCCTATGTTAGGTTATTAATGAATGAGATTTTTGGCGAGGAAAATTTTAGAAATGAAATTTTGATAAACAGGAAAAGACAAAGCATGGGAACCCCAAATAAATTTGAAGTTGAAAGTGAATATCTTTATTTGTATTCAAAAAATGAAAGCTTTATGAAAAAAGATTTGTATAAAAGTAGAAGCATTTTGGACTTTAAATGGACAGGGTTTTTAAAACAAGGGGAGAGAAATCCAAAAGAAAGAGTATTTTTTGGAAAAACATTATATCCCCCAAAAAACCAGCATTTTTCATTAATACAAGAAAAAGTTGATAAGCTGATAAAAGAGCATTACTTGAGATTAAAATGCAAAAAATGTAGGTCAATATATTATTGGGACGAATCTGAAAGTAAAGAGGAATTTATATCTAAAATATTAAAAAACCGTAAAGAATCGTTTAAGTATCTAGATATAAAGCCAGACACGAAAGTTTATGGTATCAGTAAATTGGATAAATGTTTAAACTGTGGAGGGGATGATTGGAAAGTTGAATATTTAACATCGGATAAAATAAAAATCACCGACAATTGGAAAGATATAGCATCGTATTCCGATAATTTCAAATTTTCAACGGAAAATTCAGAAATCCTATTAAAACGTGTTATCCAATCCACATCAAACGAAGGAGATTTAATTTTAGATTTCTTCTGTGGAAGTGGGACAACAATAGCAACGGCACACAAACTAAAAAGAAAGTGGATTGGAATTGAAATGGGGGAACACTTTTACACAGTTATACTTCCTAGAATGAAAAAAGTCCTATTCTACGATAAATCAGGAATATCAAAAGAAAAAGATGTTAAAGATATATATAACAAAGATAACACAGGCGGATTCTTTAAATACTATGAATTGGAGCAGTACGAACATACATTGAAAAAAGCAGTTTATGAACCATCAGAACCATTAATGGAGTATGTTGGGACTCCAATACATAAACAGTACGTATTCTTAAAAGATAAGAAGTTTTTAGACGCTTTAGAATTGGATTATGAAAACAATAAAACAAAAATTAATTGGGACACCATCTACAAAAACATAGATTTGGCAGAGACATTATCAAACCTAACTGGAAGGAAAATAAAGAGAATAGCGAAGGATTATGTTATCCTTGAAAATGATGAAAAAATTGAATTTGACGATATTGATTTCAAATTAATAAAACCATTAATTTGGTGGTAAATTGGTAATACCCAGTAATTTTTCCCAGTGGATGAGAACTAATTTATTAAGTGCATGGAGGGGGTTGATTACACAAGATATCGACTTAATTGCATTTGATAATAATCTTAATTCATTTATCTTGATTGAAGAAAAGAACAAACCTTACGCCCCTATATCTATTTCACAAGCAATATGTTTCAAAATGTTGGATGAACTTCTTAATCTACAAATACAATGTCACTATTGTGGAAGTTATTTAATCTACTACATAAAGGAAAGTACCAATGACGAGAAAATCTGGATAAATCCACCACTTGTAAGGGGGAGAGAATTTTCTTATAAAATGGGAAATACCGATAATATTTCTAGTTTAGATAAAAAGGGCCTCACGAATTTAATATATAATAGTAGTGGATTTTCACATTTGGAACATACCTATAGGAATAATTGGTATCAGGATGTAGTTAATGCATTTGTAAATAAACTTTGGGATTGTGGGGAAATCCCTCCTTATGAGGGGACAAAAAAAGAAAGGTCGATGTATAGAAACTCATACATTTATGAACCATCCGAGAATATGAAAAACATAAACTGGATTTTTATAAACTATTGTACTGGATATTTTATATTAATTGAAGAGAAACAGGATAGTGATGGAAATTATATGCCAAATTCCGATGAATCACAGATGATGGATAAAATTCATAAAATATTTATCGGCGCCAACAATACCAACTTATCACTTTCAGATAATGAAAAAGTGAAAAATCCAAGAAGTAAAAAACCATATGAATATTTAGGATATTTCTTATTGGAATTTGAAGGAAAAGGTCCTGAGGATTCCGATAATATATATTTAAATCATCAAAAAATTACAAAAGAAGATTTAATAGCATTTTTAAATTTAAATTCGCAGAGCTCGAAACAAATAGCGAAAAACTACATGCATAAATGGTGGTAATTAATGCCGCAAAATGAGAGAATTCCAACACTTTATCAAGAGTATGTGGAAAACATACCTGACCACATACTTCCACCTGAGTGGACCATTCAAAACCTGGATAAATTTTCGAAAAATAAATCATTGTTTAAATACCAGATAGAAGCACTCACAAATATTCTAAAATTATTATACGATTACTACAGCATGACCGTCCCATATTCAAAGAATGAAACTGAAGAAACAAATTTGAATAGAAAACAGGAGTTTTATAATAAAATAGAGCGAATGAATGAGAGATGGATTAAACCGCTGGAAATTACAAATAAAAAAAATAAACCTTTATTTGATAAATTAAAAGAATTCTACCAAATAGAGGAAAAAAGAAACTACGAAAAAATACACTTCTACAATTTTATAAATAGGGCGAGTTTCTGGATGGCAACAGGTAGTGGAAAAACCATAGTTATAATAAAATTAGTGGAGATTTTAAACAGCCTTATCAACTCAAATCAAATACCCGACAACGACATAGTTATCTTAACACAAAGGGATGATTTAATAGAACAGATAAAAGAACATATTGAAGAGTACAACAGCAACAACTCTAAGAAAATAAAAGTATGGGATTTAAAAAAATATGAGGAAGTGAAAAGCGGACGGGAATCAGTAAATAAAAATGACATAAACATATTTATTTACCGTTCAGACCTTGTGGGAGATGAAGAAACGGTTAGTAAGAAAGAAGCAGGGAAGAGGATTGACTATGAAACCATTGAAAATGATGGAAAATGGTATTTAATATTGGATGAAGCACATAAGGGGGATAAAAGCGATTCAAAGAGACAGATGTATTATTCCATAATGTCAAGGAATGGATTTTTATTTAATTTCTCTGCAAGTTTTACTGATGATTGGGACATATTAACAACCGTTTATAATTTTAATCTCCCTGAATTCATAACCAAAGGATACGGAAAGCAGATATTCATATCTACACAGGATTTATCGGCATTTGGTAGGGATAAAAAAGACTTCGATAATGAAGAAAAAAAGAAAATAGTTTTAAAAACCCTAATTCTCTTAACCTATCTCAAAAAAATTAAAGAATCAATAGACGACAAAACCAGAGATTTGGGATTGCAAACATACCACAATCCTATGTTAATATCGTTGGTGAATTCAGTTAATACAAAAGAATCAGATTTAGAAATGTTCTTCAAGGTATTGGAAGATATTGCAAAAGGAGAGCTATCCAATGAGATCATATTAAATGCAAAGGATGAATTACGGAATGAATTCATAACCAATCCAAAATACTACATAGGAAATGGAACTATACACATGGATATCGAGGAATTATCAAATATAAACCTTAACGATGTCTTAAAGTACATATTCAATGCATCGTCAAAGGGGAGTATCGAGGTTATAAAACTTCCACAGAATAAAGAGGAATTAATTTTCAAATTAAAAACATCTGATAAACCATTTGCATTAATAAAAATAGGGGACATATCCACCTGGTTAAGAGATAAACTAACTCACTACGATATAATAGAATCCTATGACAGTGAGAGTTATTTTGAAAATCTTAACAAAAATGATAATATAAACATCTTAATGGGATCAAGAGCATTTTATGAAGGATGGGACTCAAATAGGCCTAACATAATGATATTTATAAACATAGGCAAAGGGGATGCTAAAAAATATGTAATTCAATCCATAGGAAGAGGGGTGAGAATTGAGCCAGTTAAAGGAAAAAGAAAAAGATTGAATAAATTGTATCATGAAGATGAGACAATAGAAAGGATATACGAGAGCTTGGATAATAAACTAATATGCCCAATAGAAACCTTGTTCGTATATGGAACCAATAAAAAGAACATTGAGGCAGTTTTAGAAGGGATGAAATCTGAGAAAAAAACACTTGGAGAAACCATCGAGTTAATGAAAAATAATGGGAAAATTGAACATATTGGCGGAGAAATTGAATTGTTAGTTCCAGTTTATAAAGACACCTCCAAGAAATATAATATAAATGAACTACCGAAATTCGAAGGAAACAAGGAATTACTACAAAAATACATTGAATGGCTGTCAGACGATAGACTTCTTTATGCATTGTTATCTGAGTATAATGATGACATTGACGCCAATACAATAGCAAGGTTAAAAGAATATATTAAAAACGGAGAGTTTGAGGAAAATAATAATAGTAGTAGTGGTAGGCACATCCTATATCAGCTCAATGGATTAATTAAGCACATTAACATTGTTCCAAAAGAATTTGATAAATTTGAAAGTGTGCATGACAGGATTGTTCATTTCAATAGAATAAATGTATTTTTAGATGACGATGAGGTTGAGGAATTAAAGAAATGTATTGAGGATGTAAAGGGATATGGGAATATCGACAGAGCAAAAGAAAAATACAAAGAAGAGCTCAGGTCTGGTATAATAGATGTTGATCAATATACTAAAAAGATCGAAAGATTAACAGACACTGTTAAAAAAGAAAAACAGTTTAAAGATTTGAAAATCAAATATATAGCAGAGCATTATTATGTTCCAGTGATTATAGCAGAGAATGAAAAAAATAACTATATAAACCATATTGTAAAGGTCGAAAGTGAAAGAAAATTTATTGAAAAATTAGAGGAGTATTTAAAAAAAGGAGGAGAATTTTTCAAACATTTTGATTGGTGGATGTTCAGCAAGATTGATGAACATTTAGACGATGTAGGTATTCCTTATTATTATGCAAAATACAACAAAATAAGGGAGTACAAACCAGATTTTATATTCTGGCTAAAAAAAGGAAATGATTATTATATTTTGTTCATAGATCCAAAAGGATTTGAACATTCCGACTACAATTGGAAAATCAGAGGATATAAAGATATTTTTGAAAATAAAAATGGAGGTATTAGAACATTTCGCTACAAAGATTATAATGTGAAGATCTATCTTGCATTATATACTGTCGATAGAAATAAAGTCCCTCCAGCATGTAGAAAATATTGGATAGATGATTTCGATAGATTAATGAACGATTGGGACATCATATAAAAACATGTTAAATAATATTATACTTAATTAGTATATTTTGGGGGTATTATGAAACTCAAATCAATTATTGCAATTATTCTTTTAACCATGATTTCAAGTAGTTTTGCAGTTGAAACGAACGAAATGAGTGGAGAACTACAGAAGCTAGATGGAAACAGTTGTGACAGTTTTTTACCTGCTGGAAACTGCATTTCAATAGTGGCTCCAGCCGTAGCTCAGACAGATTATGGATACGTTGGAGTTCCAGTAAATATTGAGGTTACAGTTTCCAAAGGCAATGGACACGTTTATATGGATACAATGCCTTTAACAGATTTGGATATGCAAGGTTCGGCAAGAATAGCTGCAAAGGTTGCCTTTGACATATGTGGAAAGAATCAGAAGGATTATGATGTTCACTATGTCATAAGATCGGATGTGCCCATAATAGGAGGACCATCTGCAGGAGCTACTTTGAGTGTAGCCACAATTGCAGCATTAAACAACTGGAGCATTAACAAAAATGTTATGATGACTGGTATGATTAGTCCAGATGGAAGTATAGGACCAGTTGGCGGAATAATTGAAAAAATGGAAGCTGCTAAAGGCGAAAATGCCGAGTACTTTTTAATACCTAGTGGTGAAAGATACATAAATACCAGTAATGGAAGAATAGATGCCGTTGAGTATGGAAATAGATTGGGAATTAAGGTAATAGAGGTAAAGAGTATTTACGATGCCATATACTACTTTACAAATTACAAAGTATCAGAATATGAGTATCCACCTAACCCATTAGTTGAAGAAGAGTATTCAAAAATGATGGAAAAGTTATCGAAGCAAGTACTTGAAAAATCTAAAAATAAGTACACTACAGTTAAACAAAAACTTGAAACTAACTATATGAATTATGAACTAAGGCAGGCATTGGAGAATCAGCTGAAAAATGCTGAAAACACGATGATGGATTCAAATCAGCTTTATCTAAATAAATATTATTATGCATCAACTTCAAAGAGCTTTAATGCCTTGATTACACTTGAAACAATAGATGCTACATTAAAGTACCATGACGGTGGGGATGTTAAAGAGTACCTACTGGACATTCAAAAAGGCCTTGAGTATAAAAAGGAATATATAAACAGTCATAAAATATCAAAAGGGAATATTGAATATATTATAGCATCTAAAAGTAGGATCTACGAAAGTGAAGAACTACTTGATGAGGCCTGGAAAAATTATTATACTGGCAAAACACAGTCTGCAATAGAATATGGTGCTTATGCAAAATTAAGGGGAGAAAGTGCCGTATGGTGGCTAAATTTAGGTGATAATTCAAGCCTGGATTCGAATACTCAAGAAAAACAGGAAAATCTAAAAACTTCAAATAATGTGATAGATGAAAGTGAATTGAAGTTTTTGGCACAGGAATACTTAGATAACTCTGAAATTGTGGTAATATATTCCTCAATGGTTTTGCCATCTACGCTGACGGTGGATGCCACTAAAAGTTTAGAGGATGCTAAAAAATACTACAATAAAAAAGAATACTTACTAGCAATCTCAAAAAGTATTGATGCCAATGTATATGCAACAACGTCACTTGATTTCATGGGAGACACCGATTATTTAAAAAACCTCGCAAGAAAAAAAATAAATATGGTTGAGAATTACGGCTTAAACAAGAACGATAACGATATTAAATATATTCCAGTATCTGCTTTAGGTTACTACGAATACGCCGATAGCCTCGATGATAAAGTTTCAAAAATTCTGTACTATAAATACTCAATAGCTTACGCCCAAATGAATATTGATATTTTAAAGCAGTTTGGCAGTAGTAGCCAAATTAGCACCATAGAAAAAACCGAAGTCCAAAAATTTCAGGGGGACGGTCTTAAAGATGGTCAAAACGACCAAATGGGGCATAATGCCACAAAATCATTTGAAGTCAATAAATTGGGCATAATATTGAATATTTCATACTTGATTATAGGTTTGATATGTGGTGTAGTTGTAGGTTATACTTACAGATCTAGAATATCAAAAAATAATAAATAAAAAAACTGTTAAAATATAATTGCTCAAATTAATTAAATGATAAACACCATACTATATACTTTATAATTTTTTTAGGTTGTTGAGATATATAGTCTCAAAACTCAAAAATAGATCCAATCATACATTTTAATGACTACTAATTTTATGAAACATGATATGGTTTATTATAATCGTTTATGGTGATGATATGGAACCTTACATTCAATCAAATGAGATAATAAAAAAAGCTATGGAATCATTTAAACTCCCCAAGTATGTAACTGTCTTTGATACAACGCTAAGGGATGGAGAACAAACACCTGGTGTATCCCTAACTCCAGACGAAAAACTTGAAATTGCAATCAACCTAAACAAAATCGGTGTTGATGTTATAGAGGCAGGTTTTCCAGTTTCTTCAGCAGGTGAACAGGAAGCTATTAAAAAAATAACATCATTAGGTATGGATTCTGAAATTTGCGGTCTTGCAAGAGCTGTTAAAAAAGATATCGACGTTGCAGTTGACTGCGGTGTTGATAGTATCCATACCTTTATCGCCACGTCACCATTACATAGGAAATACAAATTAAAGATGGATAAGGAAGAAATTATAAACAGAGCAGTTGAAGCTGTGGAATATATAAAAGACCACGGTCTTAAGGTGGAATTTTCTGCCGAAGATGCCACAAGAACTGAGCTCGACTATTTAGTTGAAGTTTATAAAAACGTAGTTGATGCAGGGGCAGATAGAATAAACGTCCCAGATACAGTTGGGGTAATGGTGCCAAATGCAATGTACTACTTGATTAAAGAATTAAAAAAGGAAATAAAAGTTCCAATATCTGTTCACTGTCATAACGACTTTGGTCTTGCAGTTGCAAACTCAGTTGCTGCAGTTGAAGGAGGAGCTGAACAGATACACTGTACTGTAAATGGATTAGGGGAGAGAGCAGGAAATGCAGCTCTTGAAGAAGCTATAATGACTCTTAAAATGGTTTACGGCATAGAGAACAGAATAAAAACAGAAAAGTTAACTGAGCTCTCAAATTTAGTCTCAAAATTAACAGGCATAAAAACTCAGCCAAATAAGGCCATTGTTGGGGAAAACTCATTTGCACATGAAAGTGGTATTCACGCCCATGGAGTACTTGCCCATGCCCTCACTTACGAACCAATAGCTCCTGAAATTGTAGGTCAGAAGAGAAAGATAATTCTTGGAAAACACACAGGAGCTCATGCTATAAAAGCTAAGTTAAAGGAGCTCGGTATTGAAGTTGGCGAAAAGGTATCTGAAGAGCAATTCGCGGAAATTGTTGCTAGAATAAAAGCCCTTGGAGACAAAGGTAAGATGATAACTGACATGGATGTTGTGGCTATTGTTGAAGATGTAACAAAAAGAACATTAAAATCAGAGAGAATAGTGGATTTAGAGCAAATAGCAGTAATGACTGGAAATAAAGTTATACCTACTGCCAGTGTAGTTTTAAAAATAAGAAACGAAATACATATGACATCTGAAATAGGTGTTGGACCAGTAGATGCGGCATTGAAAGCTATTTGTTCAATAATTGGAGAAAAAATAAAATTAAAAGAGTACCACATAAACGCTATAACTGGTGGAACTGATGCCTTAGCAGAGGTTGTCGTTAAATTGGAAGGATACGGTAAAGAAGTAACCGCAAAAGCAGCTAATGAGGATATAGTAAGAGCTTCTGTTGAAGCTGTAATTGATGGAATAAATAAAATAGTGGAGTAACCACTAAATAATTTTTTTTATTCTTTTTTTTGTAAAATAGCAAGCTATTATAAGTTCATTAAAAAGAAAGGTATAGCTGAACAAATCATTGCTACTCCAACCAGAATTGCGATCATTTTTCTAGTGTCCATCTTAGTTCCCTCTTCTCAACTCTAAGTAAGACTTCCTTTCTAGTTTGTCGTTACTAATATTTAAACTTTTCATTAAATCCAGGAGACTTTGTAGGGCATCTTCTTTTTTAGATACATCCATAACAGTTTTTTCAAATTCAACATAAGACCCAACGTCATCCACACAATCAATAGAGACTTCAATATCATCTTTACTATATATCTCCCTAAGTTTTTTTATGGGCTTTACTGGTTTAAATCCTAATTTTTCAAATATCTTGTGAATAGCCGCCCCATTATCAACGGTAACTTCTATTTCTTCTCTTGTTTTTGATACATTATCTAGTTTTGGACCTTTGTAAGTTACATAAAATTTAACCTGTCCAGTATCCATTTTTAGGGACTTTCTAACTCTAAGGGCTTCATCAGTTACTGAAAAGTCCCTATCTATTCCATTAAAGTATACATCTACTTCCTCTTTTTTTTCTATTCTTTTAAATCCCATATCTAACAATTTAGAAATTAACTCATTAATTTCATCTTCATTTAAACGGGCTTTTACTTCAACTTCAATCATAACATCACCATTTTTTCTACAATATGCTTCAATTTTTCTTTTAATTCATCAAATTCAACATTTTCAACAACAAGCCATATTATTACTTTATCCATTTCCCTTTCGAGTGTAGTGGATAATATATTGCCATTTATCTCAGACACTTTTGAAGATATATCTGCCAAGAGACCAATTCGATCTTTTGCCACTATCTGAACTTTAGTGGTTATCAGGCTTATATTCTTTTTGTCAATTAGGTACCTACCTTCTTTTGTTAAAAATACCCCACCATATTTTCCTTTCTTAGTTTCTACAAGTCCTAAATCTCTTAGAACCCTTATGCACCGGTCTATATTTTTTGGATGAGTATTTAATTGCTCTGCTATTTCTTTTGTAGTTGAATAGGTCTTTAATAGCATCATGATTTTTCCAGTAGTGCCTTCAAGTTTCATTATTTCACAGTTTTTAAGATTTAATATTGTATTGAGTAATTAATAAATAAATTTATTTTAAATTATTAAATACTATCGAATGGATATATTTGTTATCTCTTATGTATATTAGAAATATCCTACTTAATAGAGAAATTAATAAAACATCTTTATCATCATATTTAACATAAGAAAATATGTGGTGGAATATGAAGACTTTAAATGAAGTTAAAAAGATACTTTTAGAACATAAAAAAGAACTAAAAGAAAAATACAAAGTAAAAAAAATGGGCATTTTTGGTTCTTATGCGAGAGGGGAACAAACTGAAAAAAGCGATATTGATATAATGGTAGAATTTTATGAAACACCAAGTTTAATAGAATTCATTGAAATGGAGTATTACTTATCTGATTTGTTAGGTATTAAAGTAGATTTAATCACAAAAAATTCAATAAAGAATCCTTATTTAAAAGAATCCATTGAGGAGGATTTATTATATGTCTGAAAGAAATATAAAGGCGTTTTTATACGACATAATAGACCATATGGAAAAGGCAGAAAAATTTGTAAAGGGTATGGAATTTGAGGAGTTTGTTAAACATGAGATTACCATATTTGCAACAATAAGAGCATTAGAAGTAATTGGGGAGGCTACTAAAAACATACCTGATGAAATAAGGGTTAAATACAGCGATATACCATGGCGTGGTATGGCCGGTATGAGGGATAAACTTATACATTTTTATTTTGGGATAGATTATGAACTCGTTTGGAAAGTAGTTAAAAACGATATTCCTCAAACAAGACCAAAAATAGAAAAAATTTTAAAAGAACTTAGCAATGAATAAAACTTTAATATTATAAACAGAGCTCACCTAAGATGCATATTAAAAATTTTTAACCCAAATGAAAATTTTAAAGAACAGCGTATAATCTGAACTGGGGGTAAATTATGAAAATTGAAACTAACGAAGCAAATATAAATAAATTATTTGGCGATAATTTTTGGTTTGCAGTTCCGGAATATCAAAGACCCTATTCATGGCAAAAAGATAATGTAAACGAGTTGTTAGATGATTTATGGAATGCTTATGAAGAATATTGTGAAAATGATGACGAAGATAAATATTTTTTAGGTTCATTAGTATTGTGTAAAAGAAGTGAAGAAGAAAACAGCATAAAATACACCGTTTATGACATAATAGATGGTCAGCAAAGATTAACAACACTTATGTTATTAATGGCAGTTTTAAGAGATACAACCGACAATGAAAATGCTAAAAGAAGATTGAACATGTTAATTTACCAGGAAGAAGATGAGTTTGGGAATATACCTGAAAAAACAAAAATAGAATATAAAATAAGAAAGGATGTTGAGAAAGAATTTATAAAAAAATACATTCTACCAGAAAATGGGACAAAAAATGATGAGATAAATAATTTAACAAAAGAAAAAAATATTTCCATATCAAATATGGCAAATGCAATAATAAGAATGCATGACTTTTTCAAAGATAATAAAAAACAGCAGCAAATAGATAAATTTATTAGGTTTTTATTAAACGATATAGTTTTTATCACCGTTTCAACAGGAAATTTAGCAGATGCTTTTAGGTTGTTTTCAGTATTGAATAATAGAGGGATTCCTTTAACTAATGCAGATATATTAAAGGCAAATAATATTGGGAAAATAGGTAATGAAAAAGAAAGGGAAGAGTATGCAAAAATCTGGGAGGATATGGAGAATTATTTTGCAGATGAAAACAGTTTTGATAGATTTTTATCATTTATCAGGGCAATATTTCTAAAAGAAAAAGCCAGAAAAAGCTTGTATGAGGAATTTAATAAGATATATGAAAAAAGAATGTTGGAAAAGGGAGAAAAAACCATAGTTTTATTAAAAGAATATAATGACATATATGATAAACTTATTGAATTAAATAATTTTAAGATAGAAAATGATTATAAAAATTTGATAACAATAATGAAAATAGGTCTTAAATCATATGAGTGGATACCTCCTTTACTGTATTTCTGGCATAGATTTAGAAATGAAAAAGGAGAAAACGAAACGATGTTGAAAAATAACCTTGTAGAATTTCTTAAAAAATTAGAATATAAATTTTCAAGCGATTGGATTTTAGGATATACCCCAACTCAAAGAATAGAGAATATGAACAAAATTTTAAAGAGAATATACAAATGTGAGAGCTCTAATGAAGTTTTAAATGACGTGGAAATATTTAAAGTAGATAACGAAAAACTAAAAGAAGCATTAAATGAAGACATATATAAAAAGAAATATGCAAAATTTGTATTATTAAAATATGCTTATTTAAATATGGAACATATGGTGCATTTGTCAAATATCAAGAATATATCAATAGAACATATCTTACCTCAAAAACCAAAAAAAGGTAGTCGATGGATGACTAATTTTTCAGAAGAAGAAAGAGAATACTGGACGAATAAATTGGCAAATTTAGTATTAATTAGCGGAAAAAAGAATTCATTACTTAGAAATTTGAATTTTAAAGAAAAAATAGAAAAATTAAGAAAATTACAGGAAAAAAGAGGGTTCGGAATTTTTGATTTTATGTATGATGAAGTGAAAATATATGAAAATTGGACACCAGAAACATTGGAAAAACGTCAAACTGAGGTAATAAATAAATTAACATACAATCTTTAATCATTATTGTTTAAATTTTGAAAATTAAATTAAAAATAGAGAAAAAATAAAATTAATAGCCGATTTAATTTATTGGTAATTGCATTCATTATTAACGAGAACAACTATTTTAAACTAAAATTATAAAAAGAATCCAAAGATTAATTGGATTAAATACACAATTAGTTTTAATTTTTAAAAGTGATAATATGCTAACTCATGTAGATGAAAAAGGAGTAAAAATGGTAGATGTTTCTAAAAAAGATGATGTAGAGAGAACCTGCGTTGCAAAGGGATGTATAAAACTAAAACCATCAACAATAGAAGCTATTGAAAAGAAAAAAGTTATAAAGGGAGATGTTCTAACTACTGCCCAAATTGCAGGTATAATGGCCGTGAAAAAGACTTCAGAATTAATTCCAATGTGCCATCCCCTACCAATAACTTCGGTAAATGTTGATTTTGAAATATTTGAGGATAAAATTGGTGTAGAGGTTAAGGTAAAAACCACATACAAAACAGGAATAGAAATGGAGGCCTTAACAGGCGTAAGTGTGGCACTTTTAACTATTTTGGATATGGTTAAAGCTATTGAAAAAGACGAAAATGGACAGTATCCAGAAACTGAGATATTTGGAATAAAGGTTTTAGAAAAAATAAAGGGTGAAGCTGTCCCAAAGCAATAAGTTAATATTTTTTTAGTTATTTTTTTTAAATCACCTTATCCAGCAAAGAGACAATATTCATTACATCTATATCTTTTTCTAAATTATGCTCTTTTTTAAACTTCTTCAAACTATCTCTAACATGATACTCACAAAATGGACAGACCGTTATAACGTAATCCACATCTATATCATAAATCATCTTTGCCTTCCTACTTCCTATGGCAGATGCAACCTCAGGTTTTCCACTTCTAACTCCTCCACCTGCACCACAGCACTGGTCAGGAATTTCCATTTCAACAAATTTCAATTTTGGAATACTTTTTAATATCTTTCTAGGTTCCTTGTATATTTTCTGACCTCTTCTCAAGTGACATGGGTCGTGGTAGGTTACTTTTAGGTCAATAGGTTTGTATTCAATAAGCCCTACTTTGTTTATAACTTCGGTAATGTCCATGACTTTAAATTCCTTCTCTTTGTAATCATTTTTTAAAGTACTTCCACAGCCTGCACAGAGCGTAACTACTGCATCAACGTCCAAGTTGTTGAATGTTTCCAAATTCTGTTTTTTTAGCATTTCAGCTACATCAGTTTGTCCGGTTCTTATGCATGGAGACCCACAACAGACCTGATTTTTTGGAATTATAACGGAAATCCCGTGGGCGTTTAAAACCCTTATCGCACTTTTACCAACTTCCTGAAGCCTATAGTCAATTAAACATCCTGTGAAAAATGCAACCCTCATTTTTTCATTTTTCTCATCTTTGAGCAAATCTCTTCGGGATTTGCAGCTCTCCGCTCCTTCGGAGCTCCGAACAAGGTATTCCCCGCCCACTTCTTCTAAAAACGGTGTGGTTTCTTTTATTACTGATCTTTTGCCTATTAAAATATTTTTTCTGACTTCTAAATGACTGTCTAAATTATAACCTTTTTTAAATGAGAGCTCCCTCAATTTTTCAACTGCATTGTGTACAATATCTATTTCTTTTGGGCAGACCTCTACACATTTCCCACATGTCGTACAGTTGTAAAGGTTTTCGAAATATGCTTCCTTTTCTCTTTCAGCTTCATCTCTTGGATCAAAGGCAAATCTTGCAAGCTGTCTCATGAAGGTAGGTCCTGGATAATCTGAGAATTTCCTTGCTGGACACATTGAGAGACAGCTCAGACAATCGATACATCCTCTGACTTTTTTAAAATCTTTTATATCGCAGGGATAAATTTTATCCAGTATTTCCAGTTCATCTAACTTTTTGGTATCCTGTTGTGAGTAGTTTTCAACATAATTTCTTAAATTACTCAATTTTTTATAATACGGCGTTCTATCCACAATTAAATCTTTAACAACATTGAATCCTCTTAAAGGTTCAATTGTCATTCCATCCTCTACTTTAGTTTTACATGCGAGCTTTGGTTCTCCATTTATTGTCATTGCACAGCTCCCACACTGCCCTGCCCTACATGAGGCCCTAAAATGAATGTTTTTATTATAGGTTTTGTTAATGTACTCCAAGGCATCGATTACAGTTAATCCTTCTGGAACTTCGTATTCTTCAAAACCATTTAATCTCATAACTTTAATTTTTACGGCTTTCATAGTTTCACGGTTTTATTTTTAAGTTATTGTATATATTAAAATATTCCAGTTAATTTTACTATGAATATAAAGTATATCGCAAGTAGTATCAATCCTTCCAATCTATGTATTTTATTTAACTTACTTAATTTAATTTTACTTTTATTCATGAATAAGACCATAAGTGTTACCAGAATTATATTTATTGCCAGTTCAAACTTTACAGAAGGTAAATCGGTAATTACGGATGAAAGAGCTAGAGCTCCACATATATTGGCCATGTTACTTCCTACAACATTTCCAAGGATTATATCCCCTAATTTCCTTCTTGCTGCAGAAATCGAAACTGCGAGCTCAGGGAGGGAAGTACCAACTGCAACTAGTGTAAATCCAATAATCTTTTCTGAGATTCCTAAGTAGCTTGCAATGTTTCTTGCACCTTCAACAAATAGGTGACTTCCAAAAACAACTGAAGCCAACCCAACTACAAGAAAAACAACGGCTTTAACTGTACTTATGGATGTATCGACTTCTTCTTCACAAGCCCCTCCATTCTTAATGGTGTGCTTTAGGTAATAAAATAACAATAGGAGAAGCAAAATGCCATCTATTCTTGAAAATCCGTTGTATCCAAGTATGGTTATTATTATCGTGAATATTAAATACAAATAGCTGTTGGTTATAATTGGTTTACTCTTTACCATAACCGGATATATTAAAACACTAATACCCAATACAAGCCCAATGTTTGCTATACAGCTACCTAAGGCGTTTCCTATAGCAATATCTGGCGAATTTGTATATGCCGCATAGATGCTTGTAACGATCTCAGGTAGGGAAGTTCCAAATGCCACTACCGTAGCTCCAATTACAAAATTTGAAATATCTAGATATTTTGCTATTCTGGAGCTACCCACTATAAACCAGTCACTTCCATAGGATAACAGTATCAAACCAGATAAAAGTAAAATTATTCCATCTATCATGTTTACACCTAAAAAAAATAGAAAATATAGTGGTGTGCATTACTTACTTAACTAACGAATACGGGTATTTTATTTAATCACAAACATACATTGTTATTAAATGGGCTTATTTATTAAACTATTCAATTATAATATATTGATTAGTTTATTGAATTGCACACCACTCTAAATAAAATTGAATTAATAGTACAAATTGTATGATTTAAACTTTTCTGCCATATTCATGGTTTCTCCAAAACCCTTGCCAATACCGTATCCTAAGTTGTACACTACACCAAATAAACCTAAAGAATCTGCTGGATTGTATTCAACAGTTTTTGGAGAACTTATGTTTGCCAGCCTAGCAGCTGCATTAATGGCGTCTTCCTCGGTTCCTACCTCGTCCACTAAACCAACTTTTTGAGCATCCGATCCACTGTATATCTTACCATCGGCTACCTTTAAAGTTTCGTTTAGTGTCATGTTTCTATTTTCTGCAACCCATTTAACAAAGTCTAGGTAGGTTTCATTTATCATTTTTTCCAAGTATGCCTTTTCTTCAGGAGTCATTGGTCTGTATGGTGACCCTATGTCTTTATATTCCCCGGCCTTTATAACTGTTGCATTTACACCGAGTTTTTCCATTAAACCATAATAATGAACAATATCCATCCTTACCCCAATACTACCTACAATAGAGTGCTTTTCAGCTACGATGTAATCAGTAGAAGCTGCTGCCATGTACGAACCAGATGCTCCTAAAGTTTCAATGTATGCCACAACGGTCTTTTTTTCAGAGACTTCCTTTATCTTTCTTGCAAGTTTCTCACTTGCTATAACTTCTCCACCTGGTGAATTAATCCTTAAAATCACCGCATCAATATTGTCGTTATTTTCGGCTTCTTCCAATAAATTGATATAGTCATTTACATCAGGTTGAATCTCACCAAATAATCCTGAATCCTCAGTCTTTGAAACTATCATATCGTCAAGATTTATAACGGCAATGTTTCCGTCCCCAAAATCTGATTCAGACGACAATATCATTAAAATGCCGCCAAGTATCAATGCAATAACCGCTACAAAGGCTATTAACGAGAACGCATATATTTTCTTCATACCAACACACCAACATTATACGTCGTTTTTGTCGTTTAGTTGAATAATCATAGATTATTCAACTCTCGATGAAAATCTTTGATTTGCTTCAATTCCTGTAGCTTTGCTACAGTAGATTGACGAAATATTTTTAAAGTATTCTATAGTTACCTGGAGATGGCTCATATACTTCTCCATCCTCTTTTAATTCGGAGAGCAAATCATCTAGCTCATCCTCATCTATCTTTAATTTTTCTAAAAGTTCTTCATATGAGATCTCATCATTTTCTCTTATTATATCCAATATTAAGTCTTTAGTATCAAATTCGCCATAAAGATCTTCTAAAACTTCATTTTCTATTGATTTTTCAGCATCCATGGCTCCTTCGTAGGATGGTGTTTCTTCATCCTTTAGGTATTTTCTTGTTTTTTCTATTTCTATATTTCTTAATTCCCTCCATTTCTCCCTATTTTCGTTTCTCTTTTTATAAATTTCCAGGGCGATGTATTTCTGACCTTCATACTCTCCGACTCTGCCTATTACATCTAAAAAATCTCCATCATTAATATCTGTAGATTTATTTTCAAAATCTTTAACTAATATACCATCTAATTCAAATGTTGTAATGTTTGAAATATTGACATTTTTAACTTCCCCCAGTACTCTTACCCTGTGTATTCTTTTATTTTCTATTGTAATTGTTTTTCCAACAACTTCATTTTCCAAGAACTCTTCAGGATGAATCTTATAAGCCACATATCTCATCATTTTTTCACCAATTTAATTTAAACATTTATACAATATAACACAGCCAGCATATGGTTTACATTTAATTACTTCTAACTTTTTATCTATTGTTCTTCCAGCTCATCCTCATCTACAATTACACCGTTTTTGGTTCTAGGTGCAATATCCTTTATTATCTTCATTAAGTCCTCCCCTTCTTCTGCAATTATTTTTATTTTCATTCCACCGTGGATATCTTCATCGAAATTTAGGTTATTTACAAATGCCGCCTGTTTGTTTATTTTGAATGTTGTTAAATATGGTTCAGAATGTTTCTTTCTTATACCTTTTTCTAGTATCATTCTTGCAGTATCTAGTATGGCCTGACTTCTTATAAGTTCTTTAAACCTACTTATGTCAGTGGCTTCCCCTAGAATATATTTTTCATCTTCTTCTATCGCAATTTTTACATCGGGAAAAATGTTAACCATAGCCTTTTTGATTTTTTCTATGTCTTCCGTTGGTTTTATTCTGGTTTTTATTTTAATAATCATGGTATCACCTAATCAAGTTAGAATAATTTCTCCATTATTTCCAGTGCTTTTTCTATGTCCTCATACTTTGTAGCATACGAGAATCTAACATTATTCTCCCCGTTTTTACCAAAGGCAATACCTGGAACGCATAATATTTTATTCTCAATGAGTTTTTGAGCAACTTCCATTCCAGAGCCGTGTTCACCAACATTTGGAAATACATAGAAAGCCCCTTCAGGAATTACAACATCAAAGAAGTTTTTCAAACCATTTACTATTAAGTCCCTTCTTCTCCTAAATTCCTTTACCATATCTTCAACACACTTTTGACTACCTTCTAAAGCAGCCAGAGCTCCGTACTGGGCAAAGGATGTAGCACATGCAAAACCGTACTGATGTACTTTGACCATGTTTTCGATTATATCGTATTTCTCATTTAAATTGTCGTTAACTGCCAAATAACCTATTCTCCAGCCAGTCATTGAGTGGGATTTTGAAAATCCATTTATTAAAATACAGTTATCGGTAAATTCCATAGGAGAGTGGTGTTTTTTGTCGTAAATTATTTTTTCGTAAATTTCGTCTGAAATTATAACAATATCCTTATCTTCGGCTATTTCACAAATTGCCTTTATCTCTTCCTTATCCATGACCCTTCCAGTTGGATTGGATGGTGAATTTAATATGATACACTTTGTTTTATCGGATATACTGTTTTTAATTTCTTCAATATCTAACTTAAACTCCTCATCAAGGTTCATTGGAACTATTTTCCCTTCGTAGAGCTGAGTTAGTGATTTATATGAAACAAAACCTGGATCTGGAATCAAAACTTCGTCCCCCTTGTTTACAAGAGCCATGACCGACAACATAAGAGCTTCAGAAGCTCCGCATGTAACCATAATATTGTTTAAATCTACATCCAAGTTGTTGTCATTTTTTAACTTTTTACATATGGCTTCCCTAAGTTCTGGAATTCCATTGTTTGGGGTGTAATGGGTTTTACCTTCATCTAAAGCTTTTTTTGCAGCATCTATTACATGTTTTGGAGTATCAAAATCTGGTTCTCCTATCCCTAAATTTATCGAGCTCTCAGTAGCCATGTTGAATATTTTTCTTATCTCTGAAGGTTCTATATTTTTACATCTGTTTGAAATCATAAACATCTCACCGTAAATATTATGAAAATTATAAAAGCTATGAAACTATACGCTTCATAAAATAGTATGATTAAAAGATATATTAAATTTTGTAGAAAAATAATTATTTTAATTTATTTCTTTTAAATAGTTTTTAACAATATTTTCAAGTTCTTTATTATATTTTAAGGACAATACATATTTAGATATTGGATATTTTCTAATTAAATAAATATAATCTCCATTCTTTTTATATCCTTCAAAATTTTTCCAATATTCCATCCCTCCGTTTAAAAGGATACCTTTATCACAAATATCTATTTTTCTCATCCTTAGTTTTTCAAAACTAAATACGATTAATAGCAGGATTATAGTATAAATTGACATAGATATTATGAAAATTGATGAAATTGCAAAGAGCACCATAATAGCTAAAAACTCCTTATTTTTCCTTAAATTATACTTCATATTTTCCAACATGTCAATTTCTGTTGAATAAAGGACTTTCCACGATTTCTTAGCTTTTTTATAATTTCGATAATAAATAATGCCCACAATTGTAGGTATTGCAAAACATAAAAAAATTATCGATAGTAAAAATACATCTATACCAAACAAATCCATAATTCTCCCAATTTAATCCATTTCTTTTAAATAATTCTTAATAATATTTTCGAGCTCACCTTCATTTAATAAATAAATATCGCCGACCACCCAAGCGATATATTTTGGTCTCAATACAACATACTCCCCCTTTTTTAAATATCCTTTAAAATTATTCCAACACCAAACAAGTTTTTTATTACTAAGAATACCTTTATCGCTTATTTGTACTTCAATAAATTTTTTCTTATTGACAGCATGTTCAAGAACCAATATCGAAAATACTAGAATTACTACTGCTCCAAAATTAAGCACAACTGACAAAACAACCTCAGATCCATGATAATACTCCATAATATTTCTAATAAGTATGATCAAATTAAATATCAATGCAAAATAAATAATCTTTCTATTTGATTTTAAGTTAAGTTTTCTGTTCATTTTGGCATTGTACAATATGTTAGCTGTTTTAGAGATTTTTTTAAATTTTTGTATTTTAACAATAATATATATAATTAAAAATAACAACACAACTACTGCAAACAAAATATAAATTTCCACAATACCACCGTTCTATTTACCCCATTCTTTGAATATTTTTTAGATGCTATTTCAATAAATATTTATATGTAAAAATTATAATGATTAATCATTATAATATTGATTTTATCATCTTGTTAATATTATTTATATGGTGGAACAATGCTCGAAGATATCGTTTTAATACTTGCTTCAATAGGCATAATTCTCGCCTCAATAAGGCTTTGGATTGAAAAAGACGGAAAAAACATGGTCTATGCAAGGTTGCATATCGCAGGAGTTATTGACATAGCTTGTATTGTTATACTTCTGGTTTTAAATCAACCATTATTGGCTTTAATTTACTTAGTACTCTGTCCATTTGCAGCTCACGCAATTGCCAACGCCGATTATTACGATGAGCTAAACAAGAATAGGGTGGAAAAATGAGCATATACTTGGAAATATTTATAATGGCCATTGTATTGATGTCATACATCGGAGCTCTAATTCAAAAGGACTTGATTAAATGTGTAGTTTTAACGGGTTTGGGCGGTTTAGGACTTGCGTATATTTTTAGTTCGTTACTTGCTCCAGATGTTGCATTAACTGAAGCAATACTTGGTGGGGCTGTTTTACCTGCATTTTTTGCATTTACGGTTAGAAGAACCCAGAGAATGGATGAATGAATTTAACATTTTAAAAAATAAATAATAGGGCCATATAAGAAATAAAATTATAAAAATAGCTTTATTTTATTTTTTCTCGTTATAGATTCCTTCGTACTCTCCGTTAACTTCGTTACATTCAACAAAAACTATTTGAGCAATTCTGGCGTTTTTATAAACTGTAATAGGATTTAAAACATGCATTAAATAGGTTGGATAACCTTCGTATCCCGGGTCATGAACTGCGGTGTAAAGTGTTGCCCCCATTCTCAACAAGCTACTTCTTGGATAGGCAAAACCTCCTGCATTGTTAGGTACCTTTATCCTATCTGCAACCTTTACTGCATAAATTCCAACACCTAAATCGATTTTTTCATCCTTTTCAGAGTCAAAAATTTCAACATGTTCAGGGAGCTCTCTTTTTTCATTTGTAAAATCGATGGTTCCTTTCCCAACAATCTTGTAGATTTTTCCAACTCTTAAATCGATTCCACACTGCTGGATTTGAATATCATCTTTAACTTCAATAAAATTTTTTGATATTTTTGCTCCGATGATCATAATTTTCCTCCTTTGATTTCTTGACGAAAACCAAAGGTTTTCGTGAGTCAATAATCACCTTGTGATTTGTCTCGAGTTTAAAGTTTTTACCACTTTTTCCTCCTTTTTATAAACAAAAGCTCCTCTCTCAACATCTTCGCCTATCAAACAATTTGCTCCAATCCAGCAGTTGCTTCCTACTTTAACCCCTGGCATAAATGAGACCTGAACACCTGTTTTTACATTATCTCCCATTACGACCCCTAATTTTCTAACACTCTCGACCTTATCTCCTTTTATATTCACTTTAACAGGTTTGTCATCAAATCTAAGGTTGGCGGTTATTGTGTTACATCCAAAGTTGCAGTTTTCTCCGATTATGCTATCTCCAACATACGATAAGTGCGGTATTTTGGTATTTTTCATTATGATGCTTCCCTTAACTTCAGAAGAGTTTCCAACAAAGGTATTTTCCATTAAAACAGTATTTGGTCTTATATAAGCTAAAGGTCCCACTATGGCTCCTTTTTTAATTATTGCCGGTCCTTCTATTACACTATTTGCCTTTACGGTTGCTCCCTCTTCTATAATTACATTTCCTTCAACAACCACGTTTTTCCCGATTTCTCCCTTTATATTGGTTTTTATGTCTTTTAAAAAATAGGTATTTGCGTTTAATATATCCCAAGGTCTTCCAATGTCGTTCCAGTAACCGTTTAATTTAATGCCCTTTATTTTTTTATCCTTAACGAGCTCCTTTATGGCATCGGTTAATTCGACCTCTCCTCTTTCAGATGGTTTTATGTCCTTTAAAATCTCAAAAATTTCAGGTTCGAATTTGTAAATACCTGCATTTATTAAATTTGATTTTGGATTGTTTGGCTTTTCTTGGAGCTCGGTTATATTATTTTCATCATCAACAACTACAACACCAAAGTTTTTAGGATTTTCCACCTCTTTCAATGCCATGGCGTTCTTATATTTTATAAAATCCTTTAAATCATCTTCAAAGATAACGTCCCCATTTAAGACTAAAAAATCGTTATCAATAAAATCTTTTGCCATTAAAACAGCGTATCCAGTACCATCAAATCCCTTCTGCTCTATGAACTTGATTTTTCTGTTTCCTTCAAAATATCTTATTATCATCTCTTTTTTGTATTTAACGATTAAATAGATGTTATCAACAAAATCTTCAATTTTTTCAACAATCCATTCTAAAATAGGTTTTCCTGCAATTGGAATCATTGGTTTTGGTCTATTTTCTGTCAATGGCATCAATCTTGTCCCATTTCCTGCACACAAAATCACAGCATCCATTTAATCACCAAATATAATGTATTTATTAGTTATTTATTAATTAAAGCTTTTTTTACCAAGTTCATACCTTTTTCTAGGAGCTCTTTTGCAAATTTATTATTCTTTGCCTCAACCCTAATTCTAACATAAGGTTCTGTTCCAGAAGGCCTTATCAATATCCAGCCATCTTCTAAACTAAACCTTACACCGTCTATGGTCTCAGGAGTTGTTTTAAATGCTCCTTCTCCATTTTCAACAACATAATCCATAACCTTTCCCTTTTTCTCGTCCGGACAGTTTAATTTTTCCCTTAAATTTACATAGGATGGGACTTCGTCCATTATCTCGTATAATTTTTTATCGTAAAATTCCATCATTTCCAGGATTCTCAATCCAGAGAGTATCCCATCTGGTGTTAAATGCACATCCCTATGTATCCATGTTCCAGAAGGTTCTCCACCAAAAATAGCATCATATTTTTCAAGAGCTCCTGAGACTGCAACATCTCCAACCTTTGTTCTAATTACTTCAGCATTTAAATCACTTAAGTATTCTTCAATAGCCATTGATGCATCTATTGTTGTGATTATGATCTTTTTGCTTTTTTTGACTACGTTAGCTTCACAGAGGTACCTTGAAAATGCTGCCAACAACTTATCAAAATCTGTTAACCTACCTTTTTCATCTATTGCTATCATTCTATCGGCATCGCCGTCGTGAGCTATCCCTATGAAATCCCTGCCCTTACTATTCAGCCCGTTAATAATATCCATGGTTTCGATTAAGTTCTTTTTATTAGGTTCTGGCATCCTACCTATAAATCTACCATCTACATGAGAATTTAGGGATAAAGTCTTACATCCAACTTCAGTAAATAAATATGGAGAAACCAAACAGCCTGCAGAATTACCGCAATCCACAACAACGTTATGTTTTTTGTTTAAATCTATATTCTCCAAAATAAAATCCATGTATTTTTTAATGGCAGTTTCATCTTTCCAAACTTTACCAACACAGTTCCAATCTGCCCTTTTAAAATTCTCGTTAAAAACAATTTCTTCTATCTGACTTTCCTGCTCAGGTTTAAATGCAGTTCCATCTTTATTAAATAGTTTTATCCCGTTATATTCGGGGGGATTGTGGGATGCAGTAATCATGATTCCAGTATCATAATTTCTTGTTGAAAATCCTAGAACTGGCGTTGGAGCCATGCCTATTGTTGTTACTTCACATCCTCCATTTAGTAAACCGGTTATTAATGCACTTTCTATTAGTTGCCCGGTTGTTCTAGTATCCCGTCCAATTACAACGTTGTTAACTTTCTTTGATAACGCAAATCCTACTTCGTATGCAATTTTTGGGTCAAGGTTTTTCATCCTTATTCCCGAAGTTCCAAATAACTTCATTTTTCCACCTATAAATTAATGAATATTACTAATTATTAAATTAATCATACAAAATAAATCATAGTATATCTAAATAATACACCATATTGACCTCATGGACGACTATACTTAAGACATATAATCATATAATCATGTGCATAATACATATATAAATTTAAAAACAATTTATAATTATGCTATCTAAAGTACTTGAAAGAATCGAACGTAAATATGAACACGATGATAGTAAAATAAAATATTTTTCAGAGATATTAAATGAATTCTATAAGAACAGGGAATTTAATAATGAGTGTGAGAGCTCACTGGAGTATGTAGGATTATATAAAAAACATGATTTGTTGTTGTATGGGAAGAACTATCCGCTGTTTAAATCCATTCTGTACTTTAATGAAGTGCCATTATTTAAAAGCGAAACTCAGGCAATAGTTTTTTTAAAGAAAAACGGTTTTAATCCATCAAAAACTTATTTTGATTTAAAAGATTCTGAAAGGATTGAATTGGGAAATAAGCTAATGTATTTGATATTAAAAAAAGTCCCCAATGAATTTATTGATTATGTTCCTAAGCTAGTATTTGGGGATTGTTATTATTTAAAAAAATACAACATTGAACTTGAGGAGTATGTTTCAAAATTAAATGCATTATCAAAAATTAACGAACATGGGGAAATTGAAAAATCCATAGTTTATCAGAAACTGCCCGATGAGGATCTGGTTAAAAAATACAGGATGGATCTTGCAAAATCCATAAACCTATTTAATAAAATGTTGGAAGATAAGGAAATAAACCATACAACCATCGAGTATAATAATAAAAAATTTACCTGTCAGTATATTTATATCAAACAATCTATTTGGGATAGGATTAAAGGTTGGGTATTTGGCTCAATTAAAGCGGAGCACTATCCTGCCCTGGTGAATATTGCCTACTCAAATCCTAAGATTGATTATTTAAAACCGTTTTTTATACTTAATGAAGACGGATATAGAATAAATGTCTTTGCAAGGGTACCAAAACTCTTATATTTTAAATATAACTTAACTTTAAATCATATGAACTTGACTGGTAAACATACTTACTTTGGTTCTTGGAGTAATGAGCTTATGTATGAGTTTTTAGGGAAGGGGTGATTTTATGAAAAAATATTTTGAAGAAAGTGCTAGAGTTAAGTTAGACTTTATTACCAATAATGAAGATAATTTAAAAAAGTCTATTGAAATAATAACAAATGCTTTAAAAAATGGCAACAAGATTTTAATCTGTGGAAATGGGGGCAGTGCAGCAGATGCTCAGCATTTTGCCGCTGAAATAGTAGGTAGGTTTAAACTGGAAAGGAATGGATTTCCAGCAATAGCATTAACTACTGATACATCCATATTAACGGCAATTGGGAATGATTATGGGTTTGATAATATTTTTAAAAGACAGGTTGAAGCATTAGGTAATGAAGGAGATGTTTTAGTTGGAATTTCAACTAGCGGAAATTCAGAAAATGTTATAACCGCCATAGAACTTGCCAAAAAGATGGGAATTTATACAATTGGATTGTTGGGAAAATCAGGGGGAAAATTAAAGGACATTGTTGATTTACCATTGATTGTTCCATCAGATAATACTCCAAGAATACAGGAATGTCATTTAACAATATATCATATAATTTGTGAGGAAGTAGAAAAAAACTTAATGAAGTAATTGGGATAAAATGATAATCAAAAATAGAAAATTATTAAAAGATATTGTTTTGGAGTTAAAGAATCAAGGATGTAGGCTAGTGTTTACAAATGGATGTTTTGATATTATTCATAAGGGGCATGTCAGGTATTTAAATGATGCTAAAAAATTTGGAGATATTTTGATAGTAGGTATTAACTCCGATGAGTCAATTAAAAAAATAAAGGGAGATAAAAGACCCATCATCCCATTGGAATCAAGGGTTGAAGTTTTAGATAGTTTAAAACCTGTTGATTTTGTAGTTCCATTTGATGAAGAAACTCCTATAGAGTTGATAAAAATAATAAAACCCCATACTCATGTAAAAGGTGGGGATTATCGGGAAGAGGATTTACCTGAGGCAAAAATAATCAAAAGCTATGGTGGAGAAGTTAAAATAATTTCATTAGTTGAAGGTTTTTCTACAACAAATATTATAGAATGGATTTTAAAGAAATACAAAAAGGGATAGCATGATATGTATTTTGGGAGAGGTAATGCTCGATAAATACACCTATGGAAAAGTTGAGAGAATAAATCCTGAAGCTCCGGTTCCGGTGTTGAGTGTTGTTGAAGAAAAATATACCCTCGGCGGGGCAGGGAATGTTGCAAATAATGTAATGTCATTAAAACATAATGCATTTTTGTTGAGTGTCTGTAATAACGATTTATTTGGAGAATGCGTCAGAAAATTATGTGATGAGAATGGAATTAAGTACTTCTTTTTAACAGATGGGAGGCCCACAATCGTAAAACACAGATTTGTTGCTTTGGGATACAATCAACAACTCCTTAGGGTTGATCATGAGGAAAAAAACCCATTGGATGGTAAATATACTAAGGTTATTGTTAAAAAGATATTGGAGTTAAATCCCAAGATTTTAATTGTTTCAGATTATGCCAAGGGGCTTATAACTAAAAGTTTAATGGATAATATAATAAAACACTTCAAGGGAAAGATTTTAGTTGATCCAAAACCAAATAATATTAATCTTTACGAGAATGCCTATTTAATAAAACCAAATTTAAAAGAAACTTCCGAAATTCTTGAAAGGAGAATAGAAAATACAGATGAAGATGTGGAAAAAGCAGGTTTAGAACTGGTAAATGAATACAACACCAACGTTGTAATCACAAGAAGCGAGAAAGGTTCAACCTTAATAACAACTGACGAAGAGATTTATCACATTCCAACAAAGGCTAAGGAAGTTCACGATGTTTCAGGTGCTGGAGATACATATATTGCCACACTTGGTTATGCTTTGGATCATGGGTATGATTTAGTTGATGCTGTAAAGTTGGCAAATAAAGCGAGCTCAATAGTAGTTGGAAAAGTTGGAACTGCAACAGTTAGTTTGGAGGAGCTATTTGATGAATAAGGTAATATTTTTAGATAGGGATGGTGTTATCAATAAACGATTAATTGGGGATTATGTTAAAAAAATAGAAGAATTCGAACTATTGCCAAAGGTAAAAGATGCATTAATTGAATTTAAAAAAATGGGTTATTTGTTAATAGTAATTACCAATCAGCAGGGAATTGGAAAAGGTATCATGACTGAGGATGATTTAAGGGCGGTTCATAATTATATGCTAAAACTTCTTCCAGAGGTTGATGATATCTTTTACTGTCCACACTTGGATGGAACTTGCAGCTGTAGAAAACCTGGAAATGGCATGCTCTTAAAAGCCGAAGAAAAATGGAATATAGATTTCAATAAGAGTTGGATGATTGGGGATAGCGAGAGCGATATAATCTGTGGAAAGAGCGTAGGTTGTAAAACCATAAGAATATTACATGATGATAATGAGAAAACAGACGCAGATTTTATTGCTAAAAGTTTATTTGAATGTATAAATATTGTAGATGAATTAAAATAAATGATATTATTTAGGTGGAAAAATGAAATCTATTATCTTAGCAGGGGGAAGCGGAACTAGATTATGGCCGTTAAGCCGTGAATACTATCCAAAGCAGTTTTTAAGACTTAAAAAATTCAAAAAATCTTTATTTCAAAAGACCTTTGAAAGAACATTAGGTTTAACAGATGATATAAGCGATATCTACGTAATTACAAATGAAAAGCATAAATTTATAGTTCTTGGGCAGATAGAAGAATTGGGATATGAATTCAACGAAAATAACATTTTAATTGAGCCAGTTGGAAGAAATACCCTTCCAGCCATCTATTATGGTGTAAAAGAAATTAAAAATCATGGCGATGATGTTGTAGGGGTTTTTCCATCCGATCAGTTGATTGATGATGAGGAGGAGTTTACAAGTACAGTAAAAAAAGGCGAAATAATAGCAGATAATTATATAGTAACATTTGGAATAAAACCTAATAAACCACATACTGGCTATGGTTATATAAACCCTTCCGAAAAATTGGAGAATATAGGATATAAAGTTGAAGAATTCAAAGAAAAACCTAATTTAGAGACCGCAAAAGAATACATAGAAAAAGGATACCTATGGAATAGTGGTATGTTTTTATTTAGAACCGATCTTTTTGAAGAAGAAGTTAAAAAACATTGCCCAGAAGTATACCAGGCATTTAACTCAGACAACATAAATGAAATTTACGAAAATGTCCCAGATATTTCAATAGATTATGGAATCATGGAAAAATCCGATAAAGTTGCCGTAGTGCCGTTAAATATAAAGTGGAGTGATTTAGGTAGTTTTGATGCATTTTATGAAGAATTTGAAAAGGATAAACATGGAAACGTCACATATGGTGAGAATGTTTTAATAGATTCTAAGAATAATTTAATAAACATCCATGATGGGAAATTGGTTTCTCTAATAGGAGTAGAAGATTTAATTGTCGTTGATACAAAAGATGCCTTATTAGTATGTAAAAAAGAACACTCTCAAAAGGTTAAAGATGTTGTTAAAGAGTTAAAAGAGAGAAATGATGAAAGAACAAAATTCCATAAAAAGGTTCATAGACCTTGGGGCCACTATACAATTTTAGAAGAAGGTCAATTTTATAAGATAAAACGGATTACAGTTTTGCCGGAAAAGAAACTGAGCTACCAATTACATCATCATAGAAGTGAGCACTGGATAGTTGTTAAAGGTACGGCCAAAGTTGTTGTTGAAGGAGAGGAATATTTTGTTAGAAGCGGAGAAAGCACATTTGTTAAAAGTGGTTTAAAACATAGATTGGAAAATCCTGGAAAGATACCTTTGGAAGTTATTGAGATACAGGCAGGAGAATATTTAGAGGAAGACGATATTGTAAGGTTTAATGATGAATGGGGGAGAGAATGAATAAAATATAAGTTAATCAGTCATATTCATTGTGATAAAATGAATGGTATAAAACTAATTATATTTCCAGGTTATTATGTTCCTCATATTGGCGGATTAGAAACTCATGTGGATGAATTTGTTAAGTATCTATCAAAGGATGAAAATTATGATATTTATGTATTTGCACCAAATATTCCAAAATACAAAGAGTTTGAAATAAAACATAATAATGTTAAAATTTATAGATATCCTGCATTCGAAATTATATCAAATTATCCTGTCCCAAATATTTTTAATATTAAATTTTGGAAGATGTTTTTTAATATATACAAAATTGATTTTGATATTGTCATGACAAGGACTCGATTTTTTTCAAATACATTATTGGGATTTTTCTTTGCAAAATTTAGATTGAATAGGAAAAAGTTGATTCACGTTGAACATGGAAGTGCGTTTATTAAGTTAGAGAGTGAATTTACAAATAAAATGGCTTATATGTATGATATTGTTCTTGGAAAACTTATATTTAAAAAATCTGACTATGTTATAGCAATATCAAAGGCGGTTAAGGATTTTATAACAGAAAATTTTATTGATGACAGTAACATTCCCATAATATATCGAGGATTAGAAATTGAATATATTGAAAGTATTGAAAAAAATAAATATATTGAGAAAAAATTTAAAGATAATAAAAACCTATCCGTTTTTAATATCACTCGCAATACTCGTGATAAAATAAAATTATGTTTTGTTGGAAGACTGTATAAATGGAAAGGTGTCGAAAATATTATAAAGGCATACAAGGAGCTCCCAAAAAATATAAAAGAAAAAACTGTTTTAATTATTGTAGGTTATGGTGAGGACTTAGAAAGACTTAAAAAACTTTCAGGAGATTATTTGGATAACAGCATTTATTTCACTGGGAAAAAAGATTTTAAAGATGCAATAGGGATTGTCAAAGCGTCTGATATTTATATTCACTCGTCTTATAAGGGTGGCGGTTTGTCGAGCTCATTGTTGCAAGCCATGTGTTGTGGAAAGGCAATTGTTGCAAGTCCTTATGAAGGTGGGGATGAAGTCGTTATTGATGGAAACACAGGTATTTTGTTAAAAGATAACAGTCCCGAACAAATTAAAAATGGAATTATTAAATTAATTAAAAATAAGGAGTTAATAGAAATTTACGGGAAAAATGCAAAAAAATTTATAAAAGATAATTTTAATTGGCAGAGCTCTGTTGAAAAATATAAAAAGATTTTTAATAAATTATTGAAAAAATAAACAAAAGTTTGAAATCGGGATTTACATGGTAAAGAAACACTACAACAATTTAAAAGATAGATTATATAATCTTGCAAAAAAGTACTCTTCAAAGGTAGGTTTGGACCTTCCATATTTTATAAAAGGAGGGTTTTGGTTAAGTATTGGACAATTCTTCGGAACTTTAAAGGGGTTTATTTTAAGTATAGTTTTTGCTAATTTGCTGTCAAAAGAAGTTTTTGGAGAGTATAGTTTTGTAATGACAGTTTTAGGTATTGCAGGGATTTTTGCACTTCCAGGAATGGGTGTTGCAGTTGTTCAGGCAGTTGCAAAAGGTTATGAAGGAACATATTTTAGAGCTCTGAAAGATGTTTTTAAATGGAGTTGGCTGGGCGGTTTATTATTGTTATGCGTTTCTGTTCATGAATACTTCTTTGGAAGATTTAATTTAACATTAATATTTTTAATATTGTCGTCTTTATTTCCTTTTTATTCCATTTCTGGATTTTATTCCGCATTATTAAATGGTAAAAAAAGATTCGATATTCTGACTAAATTATCTTCTTTTTTTAACATTATTTCAACAATTTTAATAGTTGCCGTAGTATTCTTTACAGAGAGTGTTTTTTGGATTTCTGTAATTACTGTTTTAGTTCAAATCCTGATTAATGGATATTTTAGTTTATTCTATGTTAAAAAATATGTAAAAAATAATGAAATTGATGAACATAGTATCGAATTTGGAAAAAATATTAGTTATTCTCAGGCATTTTCAAATATTGCCAACAACTTTGATAGTTTGGTTATCGCTTATTTTTTAGGATTTTCTAGTTTAGCCATTTTTAAAATTGTTACATTACTTCCAAATCAGATTAAAATGTTAGCAAATGCATTTACGCCCATGTTACTGCCTAAAATTGCCTCCCAGGATTTGAGCAAAAAGGATTTAATGAAACATTTTAAAAAGTTTTTTTTAGTTGTTGTTTTTTTAATTTTAATTTATTGGGTAGTTGCCCCTTTCATCTTTAAATGGTTTTACATACAATACTATGACTATGTATGGTTAAGTATGTTATACCATATGAGTTTTATAGTTATGTTATACATATTGCCATTTAATTATTTAATAAAAGAAAAAAAAGGAGATTTAATAAATAAATTTTATAATTACTCTGCCATATTATTAATAGTACTAAGTTTAATTGGAATTTATTTTTATGGACTTTTAGGAGCAATTATGGCAAGAATTATTCATAGGTCATTTGTAATGGTAATCACATTTCTATTTTTTTTCAAGTACTGCAAGTAATTTATTTTTTAATTTATTATATATCTTATTAAGAATTATTATTAAATACCGCACTATTGAATTTTTAATTATTTTCTTTCCAATAAAATATTTATCTATATCTTTTAATCTATTATCCGAATGTTCCAATATTTGTTTCCATTTTTCAGGATATTTCGAACCTATTGCAAAAATATAAATACTGCCATTACTCCAATCATTGAAATTTATATAAATCAGTTTCATATTATTTCTTCTAAAAAGTTCTTCAATGGCAAGTGGTGTAATTCTCCAATAATCGCCATACTCTGCATGTTGCTCTTGAAGGAAGGGAATAACTACTATAACTACATCTTTGCTTAATTCGCATAAGTTTTTAAATGCTATGAATATATCAAATATATGTTCCAATGTTGTATGATTAAATACCACATCAAACTTTTGTTTTAATTCATCAGGCAAAGGTTTTGTTAAATCTAGAAATATCTCATTTTCCAAATTCCCCTGGAATCCCCTAAATTCCGATTCATAATTTGAAATCCAATATTCTGATGAATGTATAAAATAATCCATATATCTTTTTCCTTCTTTGTCGATATCTTTCCAACCACTGACATTAATGACCTTGCCATGAAATAAATGTGCAAATTTTTTAAGCTCATTATTTGACCATATCCTTGGTATTCTAAATTTTTTGTCCAAATATAAAAATTTTAATTTGTTCATTTTTACCCCTTATTTTAGACTTCTTATTTTATTTGCAGGAACCCCTCCCCACAGTTCATAAGGTGGGACATTTTTAGTAACAACGGCTCCTGCGGCTATAACACTACCTTCACCTATCTTCACCCCTGGAAGTATAATGGCCCCAGAACATACCCATACTCCATCTTCTATTATTATTGGTTTGCTTATATGGGGTCTACTCGTGTAAGGTCTAGTTAGGTCCAGACCTCCAGTATGCAATTGAGCATACGATGAAATATGGCAATATTTACCAATTTTTATTTTATCTCTTGCATTTAGAACAACGCCTTCACTTAATCTTGAATAATTTCCGATTTCTATATTGTTACTCCCGCGTATAATCAGTTTTCCATCAAGATATACTCCTTTACCAAATTTTATATATTTCCAATATTTAATTTTTCTTAAATTACTTTTAATGACGACATACTTACTAATTACAATTTTTTTAAGACTCATATTATCCCGCTTATCTTTTTATCTAACTTGAAAGCGCACGTTTTATTTTGTGATATTAAGTTTGAATAATATTTTATTTTTGATAAATATGCTGCCCAACACCAAGTATCTAATAAAATTTCGAGAATTAATACGATTTATATTTTCCCCAATAATTTTTATTAATGAATTATTTTTATTTAAATAAGCCATTAGTTTTGCATAATCTTTTTCGTCCATTTTATCCCTAAACACGGGTACTGTATATTTACCTACATTTATGTCATAAGATTGCCATTCAAGATTGTCATAATGCTTAAACCATGAAAACTCCTTTGGGATTATTTCTCGTTCTTTTGCAATATTATATAATGGGGTTCCTGGATAAATTTTCATAAATGATATTGCTTTTTCACTACATCTTATACCATCCCGGAACTTTAATGTTTCTAATGCCATATTAAAAGTTTCCCCGGGGTGACCTATGCTAAAAAAACATTTAAGATGTATGTTTAAATCATTGCACCATTTTATAACATTCTTAACTTGTTCAATAGTAATTCCCTTTTTAATAACATTGTCTAACAACCATTGATTAGAAGATTCAACACCCATTGCAACACCCGTGCATCCTGCTTCTTTCATTAGTTTTAATAAGATATAATCTACAGTATTTGCCCTTATTTCACAAAACCATGAAATTTTTTCATTTAAATTTTTATCAATCATAAGATTACAAAAATCAACTGTTCTTTTTTTCGATAATGTAAATGTGTCATCAAAGAAGTATATGCCATTATATCCGTATTTGTTATATACCAATTCTATTTCTTCAATTATATTTTCAGGCGATCTAAAAGTTGTTTGACGACCCCATTGATCAGCCACAGAACAAAATACACATTTGTATGGGCATCCTCTACTACCAATCATATTAGTACCCTTAACTTCTTTTGGATTGGTTCCGGGAATATGCAATGGTGGAAATTTTTTTACATTTAGTGCATCCCTATCAGGAAATGGTATTTTATCCAAGTCTTTTATTCTAGATCTTCTTGGATTTACAATTATATTTTCTCCATCCCTATATACAATTCCCAAAATATTGTCTATATTATCTTTTAAGCTATTATTTTTTAATTCTTTAAGTAATTCGCAAACAGTTAATTCACCTTCTCCGATTATCCCTATGTCTATTGCCCTACAATTTTTTAATGTATCCATTGGTTCTAATGTGATGTGTGGCCCTCCACTAAATACCAATGAATTCTTGAATTTACTTTTAATTATTTCCGATGCTTTTTTGACGGAATATCTATTGTGGGTGTTCATGGATATTCCAAAAACAACTTCTTCATCTTTTAGTCCTTTATTTTTAATTTTATCCAATTCTCTAATTAACATCTCAAACGGATTTTCATAAAAACTTAAATCAATAATATCCACATCCGCTAATTTTTGATAAACCACATAGGATGCTACATAACCTAAACCTAAATGTGGCATTAAATTTTTATTCAATGTACTGGTAATATTAATTAAAATTAATTTCATAGTTTCCCTCCAAACACTTAGAGATAATCTCTTTAGCCCTCTTTTCCCAAGTATATTCCTTAACCTTCTCAAATGCATTATTTACTAATTTATTTTGCATTCTATTATCATTTATAAGTTCTTCAATCTTTAGCGCTAAATCTTTTTCATTATCTGGTTTAAAAAACAGAACGTCATCTTCACTAACGACCTCCCCAATACTTGGCAAATCACTTGCTATAATAGGTCTCTTTGACGCCATGTATTCGAATAACTTCAACGGGGAAGTATATTTAACTGAAATTTCATATTTAGAAGAATTTGGGATAACTAAAATATCTGATACTTTTAAAAATAAAGGAATTTTAGAATTTTCAATAAAAGGAACAAAAATAATGTTTTTATTATTATATTTTTCTTTCAACCTAATCACTTGTTCTTCATTACCTCCAACAACCAAATAAACAATATTTTCTTTATTTTTTAAATAGCCATAAGATTTTAAAAATGTTCCATATCCTTTCCATTTCTGCAAACTTCCTGTATATGATATTATCGTTTTATTTTTTGGTAAATTTAATATTTTCCTTGCCTCATTTTTTGAAATATCAACATCAAACTTATCTAAATCTACACCATCATGTAATACATGTATTTTATTATCATTAAAATCATTTTTTATTAATTCTTCTTTTAAACCTTTACTGATAACTACACATCCATGTAAATTTTTAAAAGTTTGTTTAAATAGAAGGTGCCACAACTTACCATTTGATAAATCATGCAATTCATAAATTACCTTCTTATTTTTAAAGAATTTTGAAACTAAAAAAGCAAATATTAAATCCCTGGTATAAACATAATTATAATTATTTTTTATATTTAAAAATCTCAAGAATAACAACAAACTTCTAAAATAATAATTTATAAAAGGTTTCAAAGAAATTGTATTATAATCAACATCTTCATTATAAATTTTTTTGATATTATAGTTATCATTATTAAAACTCATAAGAGTAATATCCTGCCCAATTTTTCTAAATGCCTTACACATGTTTAAAACTTGAATCCTATTTGCACATGGTTTTGAAAAATCTGCATTATGGACATATAAAATCTTAGTCATCACCATTCACCAGTTTATAAATTTCATTAACTCTTTTTCCATAGTTTTCCCAAGTATGTTGTTCAGCCTTTTTTCTCGCCCTTTTTCCAAACTCTTCGATTTTGTTTCTATTATTGTAAAAAAATAAAATTTTCTCTTTTAAAGCTTCAACATCTTGTGTAGGGATTATGAAACCATCTAAACCATTTTCAACAATACTTCCGGAGTTTGCAGTGGTTATAACCGGTAGTCCGCATGCTAATGCCTCATAAATTGATTTTGCAGAACCTTCTAGTAATGAAGGAAACGCATAAACATGATTTTTTAGAAGTTCCTCGTGTAGATTATTTACAAAACCATGCAACCTTATATTGTATTTCTCAGCATCTTTAAGATATTTTTTAACTTCCGGGTAAACTCTGCCGTAAATATTTAATTCAGCATCATTTAAATCCAATTCCTTCCAGGCTTGAACTAAATATCGAATACCTTTTCGACTATTAACATTCCCTGAGAATGCGACTTTAAATGACTCATTATAATCTTTTTCATTAGGTTTGAATTTATTTATATCTACTCCAAAAGGTACTACAAAAATTTTATTTTCATTAATTCCTTCATTAATTAATGATTTTTTCACAAAATCCGATGGAACAACATAATAATCAATATATTTTAAAGAATTCTTTACATATTTTGGTGTTTCAAGTTTGTCCTTTCCAACTAAATCAAATAATTCTTTGTTTGTAAGAATATTTGGAAGTGCCATAGTCGCATCCTGAATTACTACCATATTTTTGTTTTTAGATTTTACATGGTTATATATATTCGGCAAATAATCCCATGAATGAATTATGCTAATATTTTTCAATTTATTTAATTTTCTTACCGTAAAATATTCAAAAATATCATTTTTTACTCTTCCTGCTGGAAAATTTTTTGAAATATATATGGGAATTGCCGTAAATACTTTCATAATAAAATCAGCATAAGGAAAACATTGGACAATATTAAACTCCTTTTTTAAATCTTTATTATATCCTCTACATAATATAGTTAAATTATTATTTTTGGAGACTTCATTTGCTATTGGTAATGCCCTGGCTCCAATGGTATTCCTAACACCAAAATCAGAATTTAGAATAAATATAATTTCTTCTTTTTTTTTAAACTTGCTAATTTTTTCACCCCCTTACTAATATGTGATCGATTTATTATTTTTAAGCCCTCTTGCAATATTGAAATATTTATTAATGCCATATTTTAAAGTTCATTCTTAAGACTTTGTTAAAATTTTTACAAAGTTTACTTGAGTATTAAGCTTCTTATTTGTGAGTCCCAGATCATATTTATGTTGTTGGTTATTATTGGTTAATTAATTGTATTCTGAAAAAATTTATTCACTTCCATGCATAAGTAGTCATATGGCCTTTTTTTTCGGTAAAAACATGATATCCAAATTTTTTAAAATATTGTTCTAAAAATTCATATGTTTGTTTGCCGTTTACATTGTGGTATGATGCAATTGCCCAGAATGCGGATCCTTTTTTTATTAGATTTCTTGCACCAACAACTGCATTAACTTCTTCACCTTCTATATCCATCTTAACAAAAGATACATCTTTGTAATTGATAGAGTTATCTTTTAAAAAAAGATCAATAGATGTAACAGGTACTATTAAATCACCTTTTTCCATTTCAATTTTGGAACTTCCACCTTTTCCTATAAATCTAATTTCTTTCTTGATATTACTAATTCCTAATTTATGAAGTTCCACATTGTTTAATTTGTTTAATTTGATGTTGTCAGTTAGGATTTTATAATTCCAAGGAATGGGCTCAAACGTGATTACTTTCCCATTAGTTGCTTTTTTAGCAGCATATAAAGTAAAGTATCCCACATAAGCACCAATATCCAGAACAATATCATTTTTATTAATATCCCTTTTTTTAATATAATTTTCTATCTCTGGATTAAATTCTGCATATTTGTTGAAAATCTGTCTTTTTACTTTAACATTTACTCCCCTTAAATTCACTAATTTAGTCCCTATTGAGAAACCGTAATATATTTTTTTGAATAATATTGAATCTTTTATCACTTCTGGTAATACCATATGCGTCACCCTTCATAAATATATAAAATTTTTTTAATGTTTTCAATCCAATCAATAAGTTCATAAGTTGCTTTTTTACAATTTTCTTTCATTTCATCTTGAACGGATGGATTGTATAGTATATTTTTTATCGATTTTGCAATTTCTTCTGGATTCTTATCAACTATATATCCGGTTTTCCCATTTATAACAACCTCAGGCAAACCCCCAACTTTTGTGACAATTACCGGTTTTCCAAAAGGATAAGCAATAGGAATTATACCACTTTGCGTAGCATCGTGGTATGTTAAGGCCACTAAACATGTCTTTTGGAAATAATAAGGAATGTCTTCTTCCGCAATATATTTATCATGTATTTCAATATATTCTTTAAGTTTGTTTATTAGTTTTTTATAAGGTTTTAAATCACCTTCACCGGCAATAATGAGTTTAAATTTACATCCTTCCTCTTTTAAAATCAATAAAGATTTAAGTAGTAAATCCAAACCCTTATACTTTAAAATTCTACCAAAAAATAATATAGTATAGGGTTCTTCCCTAATGTTATCTTTTTTATATTTTAATAGAAATGCATAATGCCCATGTGGGTAAATAATAATTTTGTTTTTTGAAATATTAAATTTCTTTAAAACCATATTTTTTAAAAATTCGCTATGAATTATTATATAGTCTCCCAATTTCATCTGTATTTTATTTATAATTCCCTGTATATTTCCTCTGGGTTCTCCAGTATGTTGAATTGGATCGTGTTGTGTAAATATTATTTTATAACCTAGAAGTTTAAATATTAGCGCATACAATATACTCCAAGGGTGATTATCTAAAAAATGTAATGCTGTAGGGTTTATTTTTAGTATTTTGAGAAACAAATCAATATGCTGACATATATTTAAAGTTTCAATAATAAATTTTTTAATAGACGGGTTTGAATTAATTTCTATTAGTGAAGTATTATTATATTCTATAAATTCTTTTTTCGAGTATTTTGGACATACTAAATAGACCTTTTTAAAGTTACTTAATGCATTGGCGTATTGTGTAGCATAATGCCACATTCCACTCCTACCATAAAAACTAAACAATATTATTTTTTCCACGAAGCAACCACCATTTTTTTATCGGTTAAAGTAATATTTTCATAACCTATGTCCTTAAGAATATCCATCACTTCGAAATATGTTATTCTACCGTTAATTTCATGATCGGCCATTATTAATAATAAAGGTTTGAACTTTTTAAGAATATCTTTCATCCCATTTAAAGCATCAATTTCTGCTCCTTCGATATTCATTTTAATTATGTCAATCTTTTCCATATGTTGAAATAGATAATCTCCCTTCATAATTTGAACTTTAGTGATGCCTTTTCTATAAATAGTTGATCCAGCCCCTCCTGCTGATAACATCATTTCTTGATTTGTTTTTCCAAGGCCCATATTTAATATTTCAATATTATTACATTTATTTATGTCAATATTCTTTTTTAAAAGTTTCATGGCTGTTGGATCAGGTTCTATGCAGATTACCTTACCTGTCTTATTGTTTTTAGCACAAAAAATGGCAAAAACTCCGTAAAATGCCCCACAATCTAAAACTACGTCACCTTCTTTAATATTACAAAATTTTAAATAATCTTCAACTTCGTTCTTATTATCGATCATTGTTATTGTCTTTATAAGTTTTATTTTTGTATTTTTTATTTCTATTGTTGTAATTCCTATGGGGATGCTTAGTATTTTATAAAATATTAGTCTAAGTATTTCTTTATATTTGCCTTCAGGTACAATCTTTGATAAATTTTGGCATAATTTAAAAAACAATTGTCTATTGCACATGATTATATACCTCAATATACTTTTTAATGATATCATCAATATTAAAATTTTTTTCTATATTTTTTCTTGCTTCAATTTTCATAACATTGTGTAGTTCTTTATTGCTATACAATATATTAAGTTTTTCAGCATAATCCTCATAATCTTTATTTTTTATTAAAAAGCCAGTTTTACCATTAATTATTGAATCTTGAACACCAGGAATATCAAATCCAACTACTGGTAAGCCGCATGCCTGTGCTTCTAAAACCACATTTGGAGAACCTTCGGATTTTGTATTTAGATGAACCATAACATCTCCAACATTGTAATGGATTATTAGTTCATTTATATCATTTATAAACCCCTCTGAGAATTTAACATAATCTAATAGTTTTTTTTCTTTTAATGCATTTACTAATTTTTCTTTATCATCACCATCACCAATGATAAAGAATTTTATTTTTTTTGCATCATGCTCATTTACTAATTTTTCAATTATTTCCGGAAGTTTTAAAATACCCTTTCCTTTTGTTATTCTTCCAACATACAAGATTACGAACTCATCTTCGTTAAATCCAAATTTTTTTCTTAAAATATTTCGTTCATTTTCAGGGAGTGGCTTAAATAATTTAATATCAATTCCATTGGGTATCCAAACAATTTTATTGGGGCTTATCATATATTGTTTTATCAATCTATTGAGTTCATATTTGTTTTGAACAATAATTTTATCTACTAATCTCAATAGTATGGGCAACATTAATATATATTGAAAAATTGAATAAGGTATTGCGATAGGATTCCAACTAAATCCACCTCCTCTATGATGTGCTATTATTTTTTGTTTTTTTAATTTTAGTATTGGGACTACAAAATCAAATATTAAATAATAATAAGTATTTAGATGCCAAATAGACACTTCTGATTTTTTGATATTAAATATTTGATTTAATAGTGATAGTGAAATTTCCAAAGGTATTGTTAGCTTGAATAAATTAACATACACTAAATTCATATTAAAACCACATCTATGTTTTAAAAGTAAATTATCATATTCTTTATATATTGTAAAAAATACGAATTTAGGTGAATATTTTGTAAATTCAGATGATTTTATCAATCTACAAAGTATTTTCGTTATGTGTGTCTCTAAATTTTCATAAAATTCTATTGTAATATTATTTTTTAGAAACCACTTTCGTTCAAAAGAATGAAATAAGACAATATTAATATTTGTTTTACCTTTTTTCATTGTTTTTCACCCACCACCATCAAGTGTGGATAACTCAAAGAATTATAAATATATTTGTCAAAACATTTTAAAAAATCTAAATTCTTTGGGAGATTTATGGATTTATCACCATAATTTTTATTATTTTTTTGATTCCTTATGTTATTTAACATTCTAGTTCTAACAAGTGGCAGTGCTAAACATTTAATGTGGTATTTTAATATAGCGCATGGCAGTTTAAGTGTTGATAATATCAAACTATCCTCCCAATCCCCATAAAACGAATATGTTTGGATGTTATATATCCCAAATTCATTTAACAATAGTGTTAATGATTTTGGTGAAAAATAATGAAGATGTGCAGGTGGTGAAACCCAATCCCAGTATTTTCCACATATTTTATAGTTTAAAGAGCCCATATTTGGAGTAGTTATTATTATTTTACCTCCTTTTTTTAATTTAGAGAGTGCTTTTTCTAAATAAGTCTTTGGATTCGTAAAATGTTCAATAACATCAAACATTGTAATGATGTTAAAATATTCATTTTTTAAGTTATTTTCAACATTTAAAAAATCCCCGATTATTACATCTATTTTTTCATCTAAAATACTATCTTTTAATTTTATTAAATCTTTATCAATATCTACCCCAACAATCTCCTTCACACCTGAATTATAAAAACATTTAATAATATCGCCCTTTCCAGACCCTATATCTAAAACTTTTTTATTTGTGATATCAGTATTTAGCATTTTCAAAATTCCTGAAAATTTATTAATATTTTTTAATTTTTGATTGTTTGGAAGAGTAAATATTTTAGAATAATAGAAATCTAACATTTCTTTTGTAGGTGTTGGATTTACAAATAACAAACCACAATTTTTACATTCATAAAATTTAAAAGAACCCAATAAATTGGTTTTTGTAAATTTATAATATGGGTTATTTCCACATATTGGACATTTAATGTCGTTATTACTGTTCATCTTTTTCACCAACAATGTTTTTAATCTCGTTAAATACAAGTTTTGGCGTAATGGTCTTTATACATATATTTTCACCACATTCTCTAATTTCACAGTTTTCAATAATTCCTTTTATAATTGTGGATTTACTCATAAATGGGCCCCATTTAAAGGGATTTTCCCTAGAAAAAAGTATGATATTTGGTATTCCTAATATATCTACTATATGGGAAGGTCCCCCATCTATACCCATATATATGTCAATATCCTCAAGTTCTTGTAAAAATATATCTAAATTACGACAAAAAATATATTTTATATTGCTTTTATGTTTTAGTTTATTATATATACGGTTAAATTCTTTTTTTTCATAAATACTATAGTATACTTTTACATAATAATTATTGTCTATTAACATGTTAATTAAAGCCAAAAAATTATCCAGTCCCCAATCACGACATTTTTCCCCGCCAAATCCTAAGTGGACACCTACTATTTTTTTATCGATTTCACCTGTTTTTCTTAGGTATTTAAATCCATTTAATGCAAGATTGGTATTTAAGTTATAATTATGTATATTGAGGGCTTCTAAGAATTTTAAAAATTGCAAGATAATATTTTCATCCTCAATATATTGTATCTTAAAGTCATACAAAAAACTAAATGGAGAAAGTTCAAAACCACAGATTTTTTTAATTTTTAAAATTTTCATAATTAACGCATTTCTTCTTCTGCCTACTAAATCAATCCCGTATTTGCTATTAGAATAACATTTTAAAACTTTTATATATTCTTTTAAATCATATTTCATAAATTTATATAAGCTACCTATTCTTTTTGTTATTTTTGCCATTTCTTTATAATCAATGCACAAATTTCTATTGCTTAAAGGGATTATTTCATCAACATAGGGTATTTTTTTTGCTAACTCGTAATTCGATGGGCTAGTTATTAATACAACATTATAATTTGGAAGTTTTTCTTTTAAAATCGACAGTAATGGTATTGTTATTGCTAAATCACCTAACCTATCTTGTTTAAATATTAAAATATTGTGTTTCATTTCCTGTGTGTTAATATAAAAATATTTTAAAACTTTCCGGAAAATTGCGACACCCAATGATATTATTTTATCAACAATACGTCCCATTAAGTGAATTTTTGACACTTTTGTATTTTTAGAACTGTATGGGCAATTTTTATTTACAATTACTATTTTTATTTCTCCATTCATGGATTTATAATTTTTACAAATTACATTATCCATTTTTTCCACCATTTAACAAATAAAAACAACCTAATCTTGTAAATATTATAAAGCTTATTATTTTTCTTTAAAATTTTAGTTTTATAAAATTTAACCAAGTGCTCCAACCCAACGTCTTCTAAAATAGCAATTCCATTATCCAAAATACTGCCATATTTTTCATTCAAAATCCACTTATCCAATGGCGGTTCAAAACCTCCCTTTCCCCTATTAACTATCTCATCTAGCAAAATATCCTTAATAATCTCCCTCATTAGTTTTTTTGTTTTAAAGAAATTAACTTTAAATTCATTTGGGATTTTTTGGCTAAATTCTGCAAATCTGTAATCTAAAAATGGACTTCTAACCTCCAATGCATTTGCCATCGATGCTCTATCAACCTTAACTAAAAAATTATCAGATAATGTTCTAAACAGCAAATCAAAAATTCTTACCGTTTCTGGTAAATTGTTATTTGTTATTTCCATACAATATTTTAAATTATTTTCCACCCAATACTTTCCTTTTTTTCCATATATAAAATCTCCCTCCAATAGCTCAGAATAAAATTTGTAATTTTCAGCTAGAGAGAGTTTAACAGCCTCTTTGATTAAAAATAAAAAATTAAAATTTTTTAATAAATTTATATCAAGTATTCTTAAAAATAACATTCTAATAGACTCTGGAATCTTTTTTAAATATTCTATTCTTTTACTAATTAAATGAAACCTATAGCCTCCAAAAATCTCATCTCCACCATCCCCACTCAGAGAAACAGTAACAAATTGTTTCGCCAATTCACTAACCTTATAAGTTGGAAAACCACTGTAATCTCCAAAAGGTTCATCATAAATCCAACTATATTTATCAATTAATTCTTCAAAGTCCTCCTCCTTAAAATAATAATGGTGGTGATTGGTTTTAAAATGATCTTTAACTATGTTAATATAATAGGTCTCATCATATTTTCCTTCGAACCCTATTGAAAAAGTATGCAACTTACTTAAATCAGTATACTCTTTCATAATTCCAACAACCGCTGAGCTATCCAAACCACCACTTAAAAATGCTCCAACAGGTACGTCAGAACGCATTCTTATTTTTACAGCATCACAAAGTAGTTTTTTTCCTTCTTCAATTAACTTTTTTTTATCATAAACTGGATTATAATCAGGGAGCTCCCAGTAATATTCTTTTTTAATTTCTTTCTTATTTAAGTCAAAAATCAAATTCTGCCTAGCTTCCAATTTAAAAACATTCTTATATATTGAATAGGGAGATGGAATAAAGCCCAATGAAAAGTACAAATCAACAGCATCTTTATTAATATTTTCTTTTTTATTTATTGGTTTAACAGATATTATTCCCTTTAATTCAGAGGAAAAAATAAATTCTTTCCCGTCCCAATAGTAATAAAATGGTTTTTGCCCCAACCTATCTCTTGAGCAAAAAATGATATTCTTTCTCTTGTCAAAAATACAAAAAGCCCACATTCCATTGAATTCTTTGACACAATCAAAGCCTAAATTATTATACAGTTTTAAAATAACCTCAGTATCTGTTCCAGTTTCAGTTTTTAAATTATATTTTTCCTTTAATTCTAAATAGTTATAAACTTCTCCGTTATAGGCAATGATTATATCGGCATTATCTAATCCACTATCTTCGTAGATAATTTTATCCTTTTCAATATTATATCCCATAGGTTGATGTCCTTTTTCACTTAAATCCAATATTGATAACCTAACATGCCCTAAACCGATGGAATAATCTTTTTTAAAACTGGTGTATGTGCCATCATCATCAGGGCCTCTATGTTTTATGGATTTATTCATTAATTCGAGCTCTTCCCTTAAAATATCTTCATTAAATCTAATTATCCCATTTATTCCGCACATTTCAAAGCCCCCAATATATAATTCCTCTGCTTTCAACACCTTTTTTATCAAATTTTCTTTTAATATCTATTAAAATGCCATTTTCATTTAAACAATTTAAAACATCATATTTGGAAAATTCATTATGGTCCACAGCATAAATGACTACATCATATTTTCCTTTTGGTTTTTTAATGTTTTTAACTCCAAAAATTTCATCCTTATCTATTAATGGTTCAATTAAAACAATATTTTCAATACCAAAGTCTTTTAATTCATTGATTAATTCTTCAACCTTACTTTCCCTTAAATCTGGGACATTTTCCTTATATGTTCCACCAAATATGCAGATTTTTGTATCTTTAATTAATTTGTTATTTTTAATTAATAGTTTTACGACTTTATTTGCCACAAACAAAGGAACATTTTCATTTATCCTTCGTCCTGCTAAAATCAACTCAGGAATGTATCCTGCTTCAATGGACTTCGTTGCCAAATAATAAGGGTCTTCGGGAATACAATGTCCACCTACAAATCCAGGGTAAAATCTTAAAAAATTCCATTTTGTAGATGCCGCATCAAATACCTCTTTACTATCAATATTGAGTTTATCAAAAAGCATTGCTAGTTCATTAAATAATGCAATATTTATGTCCCTTTGGATATTTTCAATAACCTTTGCAGATTCCGCAACTCTTATTGATGAAGCAGGATAAACATTTGTTATTTTTCCATATGTTTCTAATAGCACATCTGTTGTTTCTTTATCGCATCCTGCAACAATTTTTGTGATTTTATCAATTGTATGGCTTAGGTCTCCAGGATTTATTCTCTCTGGACTGTATCCTATGTAAAATTCACCCAATTTCATACCACTTTCTTTTTCTAGTATTGGGAGGCAAAATTCCTCTGTGCATCCGGGATATGTCGTTGATTCATAAACTACAATTGCTCCCTTTTTCAAATTTCTACCAACAATTTTTGATGCACTCTCCAAAAATCTTAAATCTGGTTTTTTATCTTTTGTTGTCGGTGTTGGGACGGTTATGATGATAACATTTCCTTCTTTAATTCTTTTTTCATCATTTGTAAATATGATATTGTCATTAATTTTTTCAAAATCCTCTTTTTTAATTTCGCCAGTTCTGTCAATTCCGTTATTTAGTTCATTAATTCTTTTTTCACTTATATCAAATCCAATAACTTTAAAATGTTCTGCAAAACGAACTGCTAATGGTAATCCTACATATCCAAGTCCAATAACACATATTTTTGGATTTTTCATCGTTTTTCACCAATTTTATATCAGATATTTTTAACCCAATCCCAATTATTTTTTATCCAATTACAAAATCTTTTTAATCCTTCTTCAATTTTAACTTCTGGATTGTACTTTAATAACTCTCTTGATTTTGTTAAATCTGCCCATGTTTTTTCAACATCTCCAGGTTGAATTGGCATATAATTTTTTATCGCTTTTTTTCCAGTATATTTTTCAATCAAGCCTATGGCATATTCTAGCTCTGTTGGATTATCATTTCCTAAATTAAACACTTCATAATCAAAATCCTTTTCAATGGATGATAAAATACCGTTAACTATATCCGATACATAAGTAAAGTCCCTCATCATTTTTCCATAGTTATAAACGTCTATTGGTTTTTCCAGCAGGATATTTTTTGTAAATTTCCAGAACGCCATATCTGGCCTTCCCCATTCACCATACACTGTAAAAAATCTCAATCCAACCATTTTAGTACCATACAAATGATGATAAGTATGTGCCATGAGCTCATTAGATTTTTTTGTTGCAGCATATAATGAAACAGGATTATCTACCTTATCGTCCTCGCTAAAAGGGACCTTTTTATTCCCTCCATAGACCGATGAAGAAGATGCATAAACAACCTTTTCTATATCAAATCTTCTTGCAAGTTCAAAAATATTCAATGTCCCCAATAGGTTTGATTTTTCATAAGCCCAAGGATTCTCCAAGGAGTACCTCACTCCAGCCTGAGCTCCCAAATGAACTATTAAATCAATATTTTTGTCTTTTAAATTTTCAACTAATTTATCGTATTCTGAAAAATCTAACTTTATAAAATTGTAATTATCATATTTTTTTAGAATTTCATTTCTCTTTTCTTTTAGTAGTGGGTTGTAGTAATCGTTTAGATTGTCTATTCCAATTATATTTATATCTTCATAATTATCCAATATCCTTTTACACAGGTGAAAGCCTATAAAACCCGCACTTCCAGTCACTAAAATATTATTGTATTTCATTTTTTCAACCTTTTTTATCCCTCAACCGATCATCATGGCTATTGTTGATAATTCTGATTTTCATTTATAAATATTTTCAACTTCAACTTTCACCTAAGTTATAGTGGTGTGCAATTTTAACTAAACTTATTTCATACTATTTAAAATTAAATTGGGGTAAAAATTACTTTATTTAATTTAACGAATAAAGAAATATTCATGATAAATATCTGTAATTATATAGTTCGATAAGTCATGCACACCACTATATTCAAAAACCTTTAACCAAGGGTTCCCACCACCATCTATTGTTGATATACCATTCAACGGTAGCTTTTAATCCTTCCTCAAAGTCCATACTTGGTTTCCAACCGAGCTCCCTAATTTTTTCAGTGTTTATTGAATATCTAAAATCATGCCCTGGTCTGTCCTCAACAAAATTAATTAAGCTCTCTGGCTTATTCAGGTACTTTAAGATAAGTTTTACAACATCAATGTTTTTCCATTCATCATTTGCCGCTATGTTGTAAACTTCCCCAATTTTTCCTTTTTTCGAAACTAAATCTATAGCTTCGCAATTATCCAGTACATAGGTCCAATCCCTAATATTTGTACCATCGTTGTATATTGGCAATGGTTTATCGTGCATTGCTAAAAGAATCATCTTTGGAATAAGTTTCTCTGGAAAATGGTATGGCCCATAGTTGTTACTTGAACGGGTGACAATAACCGGAGCTCCGTATGTTTTATAATAACTCTTACAGAGCAAATCTCCAGAAGCCTTACTTGCCGAATAAGGTGATGAAGGATCCAATGGATCATCTTCCTTAAACGAGCCTTCAACAATACTCCCATAAACTTCATCGGTACTTATACTAACGAATTTATCTATATCATACTTTCTAACGTATTCCAATAAATTATAAACTCCAAGGATATTTGATTTAATAAAAGGTTCTGGGTCTTTTATTGAGTTATCAACATGAGTTTCTGCCGCAAAATTGTAGAGTATATCGACCTTTCCTATATTTTCTAAGTCTTTTGGATTTGCAATATCTCCTTTGATAAAAGTTATTTTATCTTTAATATCCTTTAAATTCTCAATTCTACCGGAATAGGTTAAGTTATCAAAAACAATTATCTCATCATGGGGGTATTTGTTAACCATCATTCTAACAAAATTACAACCGATGAATCCGGCCCCGCCTGTAATCAGTATTCTCACTGTTCCACCTTTTTCAATTATGTTATTTATTTATAATTTTATTATTTAACTAATCTTTCCAAATATTTTCCATAATCTGTCTTTAATAGTGGTTTAGCAAGTTTTAAAAGTTGTTCCTCGGATATCCACCCATTACGATATGCAACTTCTTCCAAACATCCGATCATTAATCCCATTCTTTTCTCTATTGAATAGATAAAATTACTTGCCTCTAAAAAGCTATCGTGGGTTCCTGCATCAAACCATGCCGTTCCCCTTGGTAAAAGCTTTACTTTTAACTTTCCCTTCTTTAAATATTCATTATTTACATCGGTTATTTCCAGCTCCCCTCTCCAAGAAGGCTTTATTTGTTTGGCTATATCAACAACTTCATTATCATAGAAGTACAATCCAATTACTGCATAATTTGAAGGTGGATTTTTTGGTTTTTCTATGATTCCTTTTACATTTCCATTACTATCAAATTCAACAACACCGTATCTTTCTGGATCTTTAACATACTGACCAAAAACAATCCCTCCTTTTTCTTTTGAAAGTTCCTGTCTTGCGTTTAATAAAAATCCAGTTAATCCACTCCCATATACGATATTGTCCCCAAGTATTAGGCACACATCATCATCGCCAATAAACTCCTCTCCGATTATAAATGCCTCTGCCAATCCTTTTGGTTCTAACTGTTCTTTATAGTGCAACCTTATTCCCAAATGTTCCCCGTTTCCCAATAATTTTTTATATTTTGGTAGCTCCTCTGGAGTACTTATAATTAGTATATCCCTTATTTTGGAAAGCATCAATATGGATAGTGAATAATATATCATCGGTTTATTATATATTGGCATTAGGTGCTTATTCCCAGCATAAGTTATAGGATAAAGTCTTGTTCCAGAACCTCCTGCTAAAATTATTCCCTTCACTGTTTCACCAACTATTTGGAGTTTTTTTATTATTTATATTCAAAATTGTTATCGGCTTCTTTTAATGTAGGATGATTTTTATCCTTTTCTGAAAGTATAGGGTCCTTTATAGGCCAATTGATGTTTATATATTCATCATTCCAGATAATTCCTGCATCGTCATTTGGGGAATATTCTGCAGTACATTTATAGGTTACTTCTGCCTCATCACTTAAAACACAAAATCCATGGGCAAATCCTTCTGGAATATATAGCATTTTTTTGTTTTCTTCCGATAGAATAACTCCTACATATTTCCCATAGGTTGGAGAACCTTTCCTTATATCTACGGCTACATCAAATATTTCTCCCTTTAGACATGTAACCAATTTTCCTTGAGCATTTGGATTTTTTTGATAATGCAGTCCTCTTAAGACTCCTTTTTTAGATTTGGAGCAATTATCTTGAACAAACATTTTATCTATTCCAATTTTAGAGAACTCACTATATTTGTAGGTTTCCATAAAAAACCCTCTATCGTCCTCAAAAACCTTTGGTTCTATCAATACAACCTCAGGGATTTCTAATCTTTTAAAAATAAAAGGCATTTTTTTCACCAATGTTTAGTATTATCAATTCCTTTTCATCAAGCTTTAATATACAATAAACTACTTATTAACTATAAATATAACTTTTTGCATTTTAATAAACACGTAATAAAAAAATGGTGAATAAATGGACAAAAAAATAGAGAAATTTTTAACAATTATATTGTCAATTCTACTTATTGCGTCCATTCTTACAACCGTATATCTTATTCACGCTCCAAAAGTGGGGGAAAGGTTTACAGAGTTTTATATATTGAATGAAAACCTAAAGGCATACGATTATCCAACCAATTTAAAATATAACGAAAATGCCACAATAATTATAGGGATAAGAAACCTTGAATACCGACCTATGAACTACACTGTTTTGGTATTTTTATCTAATAAAACATACGATTACAATGACACAGTATATTTGGATCAGGTGAATAATTGGAATGGATTTTTATCTTACAACTATGCCCTTTCAAAGAAAGTTCATTTAATCCACCATAATGAAACAGTGTTGATACCTTTGAACTTCTCAATAAACAAGACGGGGGTTCATAAAATAGAGTTTATCCTACTGGACGAATCTTCTGAATTAGGTTTGAAAAAAGTATATAGGGAGTTACATCTTTGGACGAATGTATCAAAAGACGAAAATAAAAGTTTAATTTAATCGGAGTGAGCGAAGCGAACGAAGAGCTATGAAATTACGAAGTAATTTCATTTAACTACCAAAGCTTTTCAAAGCTTTCAAGATAAAAGTGGGGACTAGGTTTTGAGATACTTTTCTTAAAGGTTTCTAGGGGGCTTTCATATGGCTATTGATAGTTATTTAATAAAAAAAATAGTAGGTTTCCTAAGTGTAATGTTGGGCTTAGGGTTTTTAATAAATGGATATTTAAACGATATATTTTATTTTATTAATCTTGGGATAGGTTCAATATTGATCGGAACGGTTATTTTAATATTTTCACATGAAAAATATTTAAAATACGATATAAGTTCAACCATCTTCAACGATTATATTGATTTAATAAGTAAACTAATAAAAAATTTGGAAATAAGTACAAAAGGTATTGTCATTCCTCCTCGACATAATATAAAAAATGGGGCCATATTTCTTCCATTAAATGAAGATTTTAAAATAAATTTTGCAGTAATAGATGATAATATTCTATTTGTAAATTCAGATAATAAGAAAGAAATGGGCATCGTGTTTTCTCCACTTGGAAAGGGATTTATCAACATGTTGGATAAACAGGGGGAAAGTATCGATGAAGTGTCAAAAGAAATATTTGATGAACATCTATCCTACGCCTTAAGTTTATTTGATATGGGGGATGATGTTAATATAAAATATAAAGATAGGGATATAACAATATCATATAAAATAAAAGAGAATGAAGCATGTAAGAAGCTTAAAAAAGAAAAATTATGCGAAAAGATTCCATGTCCCGTATGTGGTTTTGTAATTTTAGGTCTGGCGAGAAATTTGAATAAAGTGTTAAAGATAAATGAAATAAAACAGGAGAATAATAATGTAATTATTAAGTTATCAGTGATTGAACAAACTCTTTAAGTTTGTAGCTTCTTGAGATCGAAGCAAATCTTCGATTTGCTGACTCACGAAACCTTCGGTTTCGTCGAGTCGAAGCAAATTTCTTTGGAATTGAACAAAAATTATTTCATAATTTTTGTAGCTCCAACGAAGTTGGTGATTTGCTGAGAAACGAGAGAATTTAAAACCGAAGGTTTTAAGTCACCTTCGCTTTGCTCAGGTGATTGAATGAAGTATAAGTTGATATTTTTAATCCTATTGATTCCTTTTATAACTTTTATATCCATTTTTGTACGTGCAATTGATCTATATGTTACTTTGTTACTAATCGCTTTTCTTATTGGTTATGAACTATTTAGGCCTTACTTCTCTAAAAGAACACAGGAAAAACTCGAAGTAATAGTGTACTTGGGAATCATAATATTCATAATAATTGTATTTAAAAAAGTAATGGAAATTCTTGGTTAACTCAATCGTTAACTTTTTTCAAGTTATATATCAATAACATTATTCCAGAGAAACCTATAAGGATAGAACACTGAGATCTTGCATCACTTAATACATTGGGATATTGAACGTATAAAATGTAAAGAATTAATATTGGAATGGATACCATAGAAAATACCGTTAACAATAAAGTTCTATTGACTTCCCTACCAAAATTGAATGAAAATCCTTGATTTTCATAGCTCACCTTCACTTCGTTCAGGTGATTTAAGTAAATTGCGTACATTAAAAATAAAACATACACCAAGGTTGTCGATTCAATGGATTCTATCCCCAAATACATAAGAAGGTATGCAAAAATTAAAGGAGCTAAAAATACCAAATATTTTGTTTCAAATGATGTATCCCTTTTTAAAATAAGATCTAAACCCAGAATTGAAGGAACTATTAGATAGATTATAATATAAAGAAAATCATAAGAAAACAAATTTCCAATAACTATATTGTTTGAAGCATAAATTAAACATATTATATATGCCAATAATCCATAGACTTTTTTAAAATAGGAAATTAGAAAAGAAATTAGTAGGCCCAATAAAACATATTCGCTATTTAAAAAATTTAAAAATATAATGCCCTGAAAAAGCAAGAGAATCCTATACATGTTTTCTCCTTCTTAGTTTTTTAAGAATGTTATCTATTTTGTCATTACATGTTAAATCAACAACAGTAATGCCTTTATTTCTTAAGTTTTTAATGACTTTTTTCCTACTTAGGTAGTGATCATAAAGTAGTTTTAAAATTTCTTCGTCTATCTCATGTTCTTTAATGTTTAGAGATGGGGAGTAAACAGCATACACTATTATCTTAAATCCCTTTCTAGTTAACATATTTACACTTTTTAAAAAGGGAGATATATTTGTATCCAAATCTGTGAATATCATTACAGTCCCGGCGTTCATCTTGATAAGTCGTTTTGCACATTCAAAAATTCCAAAACATCCTTTTTTACTTTTAGATAAATATGAATGGAGTATAAAATCCTTGTTTTTATTGTCCTTGTATAGTGTTATAGGCGAAGGATAATACTTATCCAATAAAATAGGTTTGAGATTCAATAATTCCTTTTCCATTATATTTTTTAGCTTGTTTTTTTCCAAATATATTGACTTCAATATCCTGTAATCGTCGTGTATAAAAAGATGTTGATCGTTTTCGCTATCCGAGCTCTTTAAAAAACTCATCAAAATATCAGTTACATAGTTGATTTTATTTTTATTTTCATCAACACTTTTTCTCATACTATATCCTGCGTCTAAAATATAGTAAATAGGACTATCCCCTCTGTAAGTCATCTTTCTTACAATTAACTCGTTGATACATATGGATTTTTTCCAGTCTATTCTCTTAACATCCTCTCCAAATTCGTATTTCTTTAATTCGTCAATTTCAGGCTCTGTAATAAATTTAATTGTTGAATTTAACATTGCCTCTTTTTCAATACTATGTTTTAATCCTTCAACTGATGGCATCACTTGAAATACAAATGATTTAGAATAATAGTGGGAGTTTAATTCCATTTTATCAAATATATTTCCTTCCAACAGGATATTTAACTCTCCTTTCCTGTGGGGTGTTACTTCAACAAAATACTCCATATATTCCATGTTTTCGTCAAGTTTTTCATTTATCACCTTGATTGTTCCATTATTCGATTTAAATAACATGTATGGGATTATATTTTTTGAATATAGTTTAAAAAGAATAATTGAAGGATGATGTTCTTTTAATTTTATATTATTTGAAACCAAATCCCCTGAGAAAGGTCTTGATTTTTGGGATCCAACACTTTTAAAAAGGGTTGGGTCGTTAGGATTTTGCTCGATTAGGGAATATTTAACAGGAGAGGCTTTAAAAATCATGAGGTTTTTATGAAACATTTTTTCTGTAAAATAGGAGTATATAAATATAAATGCTCCCAGTAGGGTGGGGTATAGATTACTTAAAATATATCCATTGGCATAAAAAATTAATGCAGTTACCAAAAGTATTTTATTGTACAATGTTTTATCCATTAAATCCCCTTGATACCCTTATCTTGTTTATGGTATATATTGTTGGTTATTATGGTGCTTCCACAACCATATACTCGGTTTAAGCATAATTATCTATTAATTATCTAAAATCACCTTTTGGTACTTCTACATTGTTTACAATATCTTTTAATATTTCTTCTGTTGAACTCTCTTCCTCATAATCAACTACCAACCTATGAGAAAGAACTTTTAAAACATTGTTTTTTACATCATCTGGAATTACATATGTTCTACCATCCAAATAGGCATGAGCTCTTGCTACTTTTAATAAATGAACACCTGCCCTTGTACTTGCCCCTAATGTTATTCTATCATCTTTTCTTGTTGCAACAACTATGTCCCTTATGTAGGTCAATATTGGTAAAGAAACATGAATTTTTTTCACTTCATCACAAATACTATTCAATATTTCTTTGTTTACAATCGGTTTAACTTCTTCTTCGATTTCCATGGTTTTTAATTTTAGTACATTCAATTCATCCTCTTCATCCAAATAATCCAAGGATAATTTCATCATAAACCTATCCAATTGAGCAACTGGCAGTGAATAGGTACCTTCAAACTCTACAGGGTTTTGAGTGGCAATAACGATAAAAGGTTTTGGTAAATTGTATGTTTTTTTACCGACCGTGATACTGTTCTCTTCCATACTTTCTAACAATGCAGATTGGGTTTTTGGAGACATTCTGTTTATTTCATCCACTAAAACAAGGTTAGCAAATAATGGACCTTCCATAAATTCGAATGTTCCAGATTGTAACTTATAAATATCCCCTCCGGTAAGATCTGAAGGAATTAAGTCAGGTGTCCCCTGTATTCTAGAAAACTTTAAATTTATACATTTTGCAAATGATTTTGCCATTGTGGTTTTTGCCAAACCTGGGAGCCCTTCAATTAATATATGCTCATTTGATATCAAACACATGAATAGATCGCGAATAACCCCATCCATTCCTACGATATTTTTTTTTAGTTCGTTTCTAATATTTTGGAACACATTCATAATTTCACTTTAAAAATCTTGTTGTTTTTTTTAACTATTTAGTTAATTCAATTTATAATACACTATTCTATTTTACTTTATTTTATCTAATATCTTATAAACTATATCCTTGCTCATATTATATTTTTCTGCCATTTTAAAAATTTCACTTTTTTTGTTAGATTTCATACTTGAGCTCTTCTCCTGTATTTTAGATATGACCTTACGAAGGATCGAACTAGATAGGATTTTATTAAAGATATTGCCAATATTTTCTGTTATGGTACTAATTAACAATATGAATATCGATAGATACATAATAGAAGTTGGAAGGATGTTATTTTTCACAGTTATTGTTACTATATTTTGAGGATTTACATCAGAATGATGAAACTCATCGATATATATTATCTTATTTGTGTAGTTAAAGTACGATTTTAAAAACTCATTATTGTATGTAAATAAAGTATTTGTAAATAGATCAGGATCTGAAATTAAAATTATTTTTCCATTCCCGTATTTTTTCTCTATTATTATAGGATAAGATCTCTCACTTAATGGAATTGGGTACTTATTTACGTTACTTGAGGAACTTGAAGAGAGTATGGTCTTCCCATCCCCATCTATTGATGTTGGGTTATTTAACACTACATAACTATCAAATATATTACTATTCCCTATTGCAATAGGTCCGGCTAAATCGTAAAGTGGTTTTTTCAAGAATCTATTTGATACATTCATCGATTTCAAAAGGGAGTTTCCCTTGTTAAAGTCATCTGCGACAACAAGAATATTTCCGGCATATACGTAATTTCTTAAAAGGTGCCCTTCATCCTCAGAGAACTCCACATCTGGGCCTATTATAAACAAAATTGAATTATCCCTTAAATTAGAATATGGATATATTAACGGTTTTATAGTATTGCTATTGTGCATTAATTTTAAAAAGTTAGAACACCCATTTTCTTGGGTGTTAAATATACTGTAAGTTTGGGTAGTTTTAATGGTAGGAATTAATAACGGCATAGTAACAAAACCAACCAATATCACCATTAAAATTATATAGTGTTCTATTTTCATATACGCACCCTAAAGTTTACTTCTAAAATTTTTAAATGAAGTTTATAAAATAGTTTTTTATTGTTACACTTCTGGTATTTGCACTATTTATGGTTTGATATAGTTAAACTTAATTTTTTTATGGAAGTTAGTTTAATTTATTAATTTAAATTTTTAAAATAAAAAAGTTTATATATTATAAATACATATGTCTGCTTGTTGACAGGAAATATATTTCCGTGTAATTAGCATAATATGGGAAATATATTTCCGAACTAAATAATTAAAACCAGGGGTGTTTGTAATGAGTTTTGATGAAATTGCACCAGATGCTAAAAAAGTAGCAATTTATGGAAAAGGAGGTATTGGGAAATCAACCACAACCCAAAATACCGCAGCAGCACTTGCATACTTTTTCGATAAAAAAGTTATGATTCACGGATGTGACCCAAAAGCAGATTCAACAAGAATGATTCTCCACGGAAAACCACAGGATACCGTTATGGATGTACTTAGGGAAGAGGGGGAAGAGGCGGTTACTCTTGAAAAAGTAAGAAAAATAGGATTTAAAGACATATTATGTGTAGAAAGTGGTGGTCCAGAACCTGGTGTAGGATGTGCAGGTAGAGGGGTTATTACTGCAGTTGATATGATGAGAGAGCTCGAAGGATACCCTGATGATTTAGACAACTTGTTCTTCGATGTCCTTGGGGACGTTGTATGCGGTGGTTTCGCTATGCCGCTTAGAGACGGTCTTGCACAGGAAATCTACATTGTTACATCAGGGGAGATGATGGCATTATATGCCGCAAACAACATTGCAAAAGGTATCTTAAAGTACGCTGAACAGTCTGGAGTTAGACTTGGAGGTATAATCTGTAACGCAAGAAATGTCGATGGTGAAAAAGAGTTAATGGATGAATTCTGCGATAAACTTGGAACCAAATTAATCCACTACGTTCCAAGGGACAACATTGTACAGAAAGCTGAATTCAACAAAATGACCGTTATTGAGTTCGATCCAGAATGTAATCAAGCAAAAGAATACAGAACTCTGGCAAAAAACATTGATGAAAATGACGAACTTGTGAAACCAACTCCAATGACTATGGATGAATTGGAAGAATTAGTTGTAAAATACGGATTAATTGACTTATAATTTGTAAAAATGAAAATTAAATTAATTAATGACTCCGCTATTAATTTTTAATAACTGATATGGTGACATAATGAAGATGATAAAGGCAATTGTTAGGCCAGATAAAGTTGATGATATTGTAGATTCCTTAGAAAACGCTGGTTATCCAGCATTTACAAAAATAAACAGTGTGGGAAGAGGTAAGCAAGGAGGATTGAAGGTTGGTGAAATATTCTACGATGAATTGCCAAAAACCATATTATTAATTGCTGTAAATGACGACGAAGTAGATGAAGTTGTGGGATTGATAAAATCTTCAGCCAGTACTGGAAACTTTGGAGATGGTAAAATCTTCATCCAACCTATTACTGAGGCATATACAATTAGAACCGGAGAAACAGGAATTTAATAGTTGGTGAAGTTATGAAGGAGGTTATAGCAATAATAAGGCCCAATACAGTTTCAAAAACTGTAAAAGCACTTGATGTAGTTGGTTTTCCAGCAGTAACAATGGCCGAGTGCTTTGGAAGGGGAAAACAAAAAGGATATTTTTCAGCAAATCTACCTGAGATTGTTGATATCCAAAAGATCATAGAAGAAGGAGAAAAGGAAGGAAGATTTATCAAATACATTCCAAAGAGGCTGATATCCATAGTGGTGGACGATGCTGATGTTCCTTTGGTTGTTGGAATAATCTCAAAAGTAAACAGAACAGGAAGTTTTGGAGATGGACGTATATTTGTTTTACCAGTGGAAGAGGCCATTAGAGTAAGGACCGGAGAAACTGGAGAAATAGCCATAGGAAACTAAATTAGTATAAAACGATCAGTGAATCAAAGAAACAGTGGGAAATCAAAAAAGTTATTTACGGGAGCGAAGCGGAGGTTATCCCTCCAAGAATTACTCGATTTCCCAATTTTCAGCCCATTTTAACATATTGGAAATCGAAGGTTCCCATATATCTTATGCTTCGCTAACGCTCAGAAAAGGTGAGAATATATGCCATACATATTATTAGATTGTGATAAATTTATTCCAGAAAGAATGAAACACACGTATGTTTACGATCCTGAAGAAAATATTCTTCCAGCATGTAATACCAACACAGTTCCAGGAGACATGACTGAAAGAGGCTGTGCGTTTGCTGGATCAAGAGGTGTGGTTGGAGGGCCTATAAAAGATGCTATTCACATGGTTCACGGACCGATAGGATGTGCCTACTACACCTGGGGAACAAGAAGGGCATTATCTGATAACGAATTCCACAGAAGATACTGCTTCTGTACTGATATGCAGGAATCAGATATCGTATACGGCGGTGAAAAAACACTGGAAAAAGCATGTCTTGAAGTCATGGAGGAATTCCCAGAAGCTAGCGGTACATTCATATATACAACATGTCCTACGGCATTAATCGGGGATAACGTAGATGCAATAGCAAGAAATATTGAAAAAGCTACAAAAAAACCTGCTATTGCTATTAACAGCCCTGGTTTCTGTGGTGTATCTCAGTCTAAGGGTCACCACGTTTTCAACATGACATTCTACAAATGGTTGAAATTAAAAAGAAAGGAATTCCCAGAAAAATGTATGCCTGAAGAGGAAAAAACCCCTTACGATGTAGCTCTGATCGGGGACTACAACATGGATTGGGATGTTGCAGTTATCAAGCCATTACTTGAAAAAATTGGATGCAGATATGTGACAACATTCACTGGAAATGCATCATTGGATGAGCTCTTCCAGTTAATGGATGTTAAATTAAACATAGTACACTGTCAAAGATCAGCTGAGTATATTGCCCAGATGATAAATGATGGATTTGATATACCATATACAAGAGCTACATTCTTTGGGCTGTCAGATATAGCTGAATCACTTTACGATGTTGCTAAAGCTCTGGATTTACCAAAAGAAAGAGTTGACCAGGTTATAAAAGAAGAAATGGAAGCCATACAACCTAAACTTGACTACTATAAGTCAAAATTGGAAGGAAAAACCTGTATGGTATATGTCGGGGGACCAAGAACCTGGCACTGGATAAAAGCTATGAAAGATCTTGGGGTCGAATACGTTGCTGCATGCTGTACATTCTCCCACACAGATGATTATGAAAAGATGAACAAGAACTTCAAAGAAGCTGGAATAAAAGACATATTAGTTATAGATGCACCAAATGAACCAGAACTTGAGGAAGCAGTAAAAACACTTGATCCAGACTTTATGCTCGTAGGATTAAAAGAAAGATACTTATTCAGAAAATATGGAGTTCCAACAATTAATTCCCACTCTTACGAAGAAGGTCCATATGCAGGTTACAGAGGATTTGTGAACTTTGCAAGAGACGTTTACAAAGCGGTATGCCACCCAGTATGGAATGTGTTAAAAGAAGGTGAGGATAAATTCAAAAACTTTAAAGGGGATTTAAATGAGTGAAGTCAACGCAGGCGAAATCTGTTACGTAAAAAAACAGAGAAAAGGAACAATTAATCCAAACAAAATATGCCAACCGATAGGAGCAATGTGGGCAACAGTTGGTGTAAAAGGTACAATTCCATTTGTTCAAGGTTCCCAGGGGTGTACCACCTATGTTAGGTATGCATTCAACAGACACTTTAGGGAACCTGTATCTATAGCTACAGCATCTTTCCACGAACATGCTGCAGTATATGGTGGTATGAGCAACCTTGTTGATGGTTTGACTAACTTGGTAGCAAGGTATGATCCATATTCAATATCAGTAATTACAACGTGCTCCTCTGAAACCATTGGGGATGATATAGAATCATTCATAAGGGCGGCTAAAAAGAATATTGCCAAAAAATTAGGTGAGGAAAAGGCAGAACTACCAATCATTCCAATCCACTGTCCATCATACCAGGGGAGCCACGTCACAGGATATGACAATGCAGCAAAGGCTTTCATCAACTACCTTGCAAAAAAAGATGATGAGAAAGAACCCCATAAAATAAACATTATTCCAGGATTTGGTGTTAACCCTGGAGATATACTTGAGATAAAGAGAATGCTTGAAATGTTTGGATTAAAGGATCGTGAAGATTACTCAGTATTATTCGATATAAGTGAAACTCTCTACCAACCACTTAGAGAACCGCTTGGTGAAATACCACACTTCCCAAGACTTGGAACTGAATTGGACGAATTCGTAGATTCTGCAAATGCAAAAGCTACCTTTGCCCTATGTAGAACTGCTGGAGGAGCTGGTGCAGAAATACTCAGAAGAAGATACAAAGTTGATGCATATTATGGATTGCCAATAGGCTTGAAGAACACCGATGACTTCGTAATAAATGTTGCAAAGGTCACAGGGAAAAGTATTCCAGATAAGCTCCTTGATGAAAGAGGTAAACTTATAGATGCAATTGCTGATACCATACATTATACAATGGATAAAAAAGTAGGTATATTCGGTGACCCGGACTTCGTAGTTGCAGTAGCAAGATTCTGCTGTGAAATTGGGATGAAACCGGTTGTTGTAAATACACAGACACCTTCAAGAACATACCAAAAAGAAATGGAAGCTATTGCCAAAGAACACAATGTTGGCATTGAAGTGCAGTTCTCAGACCTTTGGGACTTTGAGAAGTCAGTTAAAGAGAAGGAAGTAGATTTACTCATAGGACACCCAAGAGGTGGAGTACCAATAGCCAAAGATATGGATATTGGACTTGTTAGAATGGGATTCCCAATATACGATAGAGTTGGGCACTTTAGATGGCCTATGGTAGGATATATGGGAACTTTAAGATTCTTTGATGATATAGTAAACACAATACTTGATACGAAAGTCCCATGGGATCAAAAACAACAGTAATTAGTAAAAAAGGATGATATCATGTCTGATATGAAGATTAGATTGGCGAAGTTCTATGACAAGATGGGGAGAGCAGTAAATGATGGCGATGAATTTGTGTATGCCACATTTCAGATAGGAAAAGAAGATAAACCAGTTGAAGGGGATGTACTCGTACAGGTAACCAACCTTAAAGGAATTCCCATAATTGTAGCAAAATACATCATTGAGAAATACGGCTATGGTGGTTATGGAAAACCAAAAGATGTAGGTAGTCTTGATGATGTTAAAAAATTTGGAGTTCCAGAAGAAACCATAGAAGAAATAAGGAACATTTGTAAATCCAAAGGTATTGACTGGATCTAATGCTTGGATATGCTACAATTACGATGTGCTGCAATAATTCATAACTGATTCATAACTGCCACTTTTTCCCTATTGGTGAAACCTCTGGTTTCACATTTTAAATATTAATATTATTGTGAGAATTTACCTGCGAGAAATGTTGGTTATTTGAGTATTATGTTTATCATGATTATTAATTAAAGATTATTTAAAAGGTTATTAATAAATCGTGTGATACTATGCCTTACAAAGTACTTAACTGTGACAAAGAAAGACCAGATCGAACTATGCACTGTACTGTTAAAAGTGAGGATGCTGTTATCCCAACCTGTTCTAAATTCACCTTACCGGGTGATTCTAGTGAAAGATCATGTGCATTTCATGGATGCAGGGTAGTAATATGTAACCAAATAAAAAACGTGGTTCATCTAGTACATTCTCCCATGAGCTGTGCATACCATTCATGGGATTACCGTTCCCAATCATACGGATACGGATTTACAACAGATCTTCAAGAAAGCGATATAATATTTGGTGGTGAAGAAAAGTTATTTGAAGCCATATTAAAGGCTGCAGAGGAGTTCAATCCTGATGCAGTTTTTGTATATGAAACATGCACTCCAGCACTAATAGGAAACGATATACAATCTGTAGCAAAAAAAGCCAGTGAAAAATTAGGGATACCAGTACTAGCTTTTAATTGTGCAGGTTTTAAAGGTGCAAATCAGAATGCTGGGCATAAAATAGCAAACGAACAGCTCTTTCAATTAATAGGTACCCGAGAGTGTGAAACCACACCTTACGATGTAAATCTTATAGGAGATTTTGGTGTAAAAGATGCAAAGGTTATAGAGGAAATGTTGGGTAAGATAGGAGTTAGAGTCTTATGCTCATTTACAGGTAATGCATCTATTGACAAAATAAGGGTCATGCACAAAGCAAAGGTCAACATCGTACACTGCATGAAAAGTTCAATGAATTTAGCCAAAATGATGAGGGAAAAATATGGAATTCCCTATGTGACTGCAAATTTCTTTGGTATTGAAAGCTGTTCAACTGCGCTGAGACGAATAGGCATGGTTCTTGGGATAGATGAAGAGAAAATTGAAAAGGTTATAAGTGAAAATCTAGAACAAGTGAAACCAAAATTGGAGTTCTTTAAGGAGAAACTTGAAGGTAAGAAGGTCTTTATATGTCACGGTGCTCAGAGGGTTCTTCACTATATCAATCCTCTTAAAAATGACCTTGGAATGGAAATAGTAGGAATAGCCACTTACTTTGGAAATGAAGAAAATTACGAGAAAATACTTAAGAGGGTTCCAGAGGGGACCATCATAATTGACAATCCAAATACTCACGAGCTCGAAGAGATAATACTTGAATGTAAACCTGATATATTCGTATCCGACAATAAAACAAGGCAGCTCCTATACAAACTTGGAACTCCATTCATATACGGAAGGGGGATAAAAAGAAGTTATGTAGGATTTGATGGCTTTGTAAATTTTGCAGAGGAAGTTTATGGAACGGTTAACTCAAAGGTCTGGAAACTTATACGATAATTTAGTGAGCCATAAAACTGTAGATTGTGAAATGATTAATGTGATTAATGTCGGGAAAGGGTTATGAGGTGAAATTATTTCAATCGAAGTTATTAACGAAGAAAAAAGATCACTAACTGTGAATTCCCCAAAAATGGATCAGTTGTTGGGGGGAGTATTTGCAGCACTTGGCATATATAAAACCGTTCCACTTATTCATGGTTCCCAAGGATGTGCCAGCTATGTAAAGAGTATAATAACAAAACACTTTAAAGAACCTGTTGAAATTGCCACTACGGGTTTTTATGAAGTTTCGGCAATATATGGGGGCAGAGATAACCTGATCTATGGTATTAAAAATATTGTAAAAAACAAACAGCCGGATTTAGTAGTGGTGATGACAACAGGTTTAAGTGAGACTATTGGTGAGGACATACAAGGTGGATTAAAAAAAGCCACTGAGGACCTTAGCAAGTGTCACGGTAAATCTACAGGTACTGCAAGCACTTCTAATACGGCCAAGTTCTGTAAATACGATGAAACGAAACCATGCAACTGTTCAAATCAAAATCATAATGGACAGAGAGGCTGCGAACGTAGAAAATCACGTTGCGGTGAGACGCAGAAAAGATGTGAGGGTAAAAAATCAAAGTCTTCAGCCAACGTTGTTGCAGTAAGTACCCCATCTTATGTAGGCACCCACATAAATGGATATGACAGTACCCTAAAAGAAATTATCAAGGCACTTGTAATGGAAGAAAAAAATAAAACTGGCAGATGTGGAAAGGGCAGTAGTGGCAAATGCAACCCTTCAGGACGTTCAAATAAAATAAATATAATACCTGGAGTGGTGAATCCAGGTGATGTTAGAGAAATAAAACACATATGCAGGGAAATGAACATATGTTACACCCTGCTTACAGATATTACCTCACTTGACCGTCCATTGAGACGTCCAAAGGAAAAGTTTCCAGAATGTGAAACAACAGTTGATGCCATAAAAAGAGCTCCGAATTCAAAGGCCACAATATCATTTGGAATCGAAGGTATTAGTGGGGCAAAATATCTTGAAAACTTTGGGGTTACATCCTACAATCTAAAGTTCCCAATAGGAATTGAAAATACAGATAACTTTGTAAAGACATTATCTGAAATATCAGGTAAAGAAATTCCAGATTCCATATGGGACGAGAGAGGCTATGCAATAGATGCCATGGTAGATGCAAACGGTGTTTTGAGAAACAGAAAAGTTGCAATATTTGGTGATCCAGATAAAGTTATAGGTTTAACAGATTTTGCATTTGAAATGGGAATGAAAGTCATAGCTGTCCTTTCTCCTACTAAAACTCCATATTTCACCTCTGAAATGGAAAGAATATCAAGGGAGAATGATGTAAAAATCACCGTATTTGAAAATGGCGATTTATATCAGCTCCATAAGTTCATAAAGAAAAATCCTATCGACCTGATTATCGGGGATTATAGGGGAAGATATATAGCAAATGAAGAAGAAATACCTTTGCTTAGGGTTGGATTCCCAGTTATCGATAGGTACGGATACCATAGGAAACCTATGTTAGGATATAGTGGAGCATTGAGAATTGCAGAAGATGCTGCAAATCTCTTGGTAGGATCATCAGAAACCTATAAAACTTTACACATTTGAGCCATTTGAGCAAAATTTATTTTTGCGAATATCTTTTATTTTAAGATATTTTTACTTTTATTTTTTATTTTTTAACAACTATATATTGTATTTAACAATATAAAAAGGTTTTTAACCGTTTTTTGGGGAAAACGACTAATCTTTGTATTTTTCAGCTAAAATATGGAAAATAATATATACCAAAAAATATTAGTTAGCAATTATATTAAGTTAGTATCTGTATAAAATAGTAATTAATATTAATTAACATATTGTAAAAATGATGAATTTTGAAAAAATAAACGATATCGACAATAAAATACCCCAGTATCGAAAAGTTTATATAATATTATTATATATCATGTGATAGGAAAGAGATTTCCTTTATTATGTTATAAAGTAGGAAATATACTTCCGATTAAAATATGGGGGATATTGTGAAAAAGGCATTATTGCTTATATTGGGTGTTATCGTAGCATTTTCTGGATGTGTTGATAATCAACCAGATGTAAAAATAACAAACTTTGAAGATCTAGGAAACGATGGAGTAACAATATCCATAGGAAACCCAGATCACGTTCCAGCAGGAAAATATGCGGTCAAAGTCATAGATAACTTGAAAAGATCGAATCCAGAACTTGCAGATAAAATATTAAAAAACGTGGTTTCAAAAGATGCCAATGTTAGGGCAGTTTTGGATAAAGTAGTTTCAAAAGAAGTGGATGCAGGATTTGTTTATAGAACCGATGCGTTTATGGAAAAAGATAAAGTAGAAATCATTACAATTCCAAAAGAAATTAATGTAGTCCCTGAATATCCTATTGCAGTATTAAAAGACAGTGATAATAAAAAAGAATCAAATGAGTTTGTGAAATTTGTTCTTTCAAAAGAAGGGCAGGAAATACTAACAAAATATGGGTTTGTAAGTCCAATAGATAACCCAAAACCTTACAGTCCTGAAAAAATTGAAGGAACTATTGTAGTTTATGCTGCTGCGTCATTAACAGATGCATTTAAAGATATAGGAAATGAATTTGAAAAAGAGACAGGATGTAAAGTAAAATTATTATTTGCGAGCTCAGGTTCTCTGAGGCAGAAAATAGAAGGTGGAGCAGTAGGTGGAGAAAGTGGAGCAGATGTATTTGCTTCAGCAAGTTTAAAACATATGAATCTTCTTGAAAATGAAGGATCTGTAGAAGACCACACCATATTTGCAAAGAATGAACTTGTAGTTATAACTCCAAAACAATAATTCCAAAGAATATCCTGCAAAACAAGTGGTGGACATGCGACTAATAATCTTTAGATTTTTGATGGGGCTAAGTATTGGTGTATTTATTTTATTGGTAATCATGCCCTTTGTGGCATTATTATTCAACATATTTTCAAGCCCTTTAGATATGACTATTGATTACCAATCAATACTACGTCCCTTAATTTTAAGTGTAACTACTTCTCTTGTATCAACGTTAATCTCACTTTTTGTTGGGATTCCACTGGCATATATACTCACTTACAAAAAATTTCCACTGAAAGAAATATTTGATACCATTGTTAACCTCCCTCTCGTAGTACCTCCAACTGTTGCAGGATATTTGCTTTTAATAACTTTTGGAAGGTACGGATTGGTGGGATACCCACTACATGTATTGGGGATCACGATAATGTTCACGACTTTTGCAATTGTTATGGCCCAGACGTTTGTAGCCCTTCCTTTTATGGTTAGAAGTATTAGGGCTTCTCTTCAAGATATATCTCCGTCATTAATTGATGCTGCAAAAACACTTGGTGCAAGTGACTATGAAATATTTAAGGAGATAATTTTGCCTTTATCAAAAGCTGGAATTATATCTGGAATAATATTGACTTATGCCAGAGCAATAGGAGAATTTGGGGCCACAGTGATGGTCTGTGGGCTTTTAGACACCCTACCTATAGCAATATTCAATAACGCATTGAGTGGAAACAGAGACATTGCAAATATCCTATCATTAATTCTAATTGTTATATCGTTTGGAATTCTGGCGTTATTTAAAAGAATTGCAGCCAAAGATTGAGGTGGGATATATTGGATATAAGTGGTAAAATACGGTGGAACTTATGATAGAAATTAGTAATGTATCTAAAGGACTAAATGGGCAAGAAATTTTAAACGACATAAATTTAAGTGTAAATGATAACGAAATAATGGTTCTATTAGGACCAAGTGGTTGTGGAAAAACCACCCTTCTAAAAATTATAGCAGGATTGGTAAAACAGGATACTGGCAACATAATAGTTAACAATACAGTGATAAATAATCTCCTTCCGCAGAAAAGAAATATAGGGTTTGTTTTCCAGGAGTACGCCCTATTTCCACATAAGAATGTTTTTGAAAATATAGCCTTTGGACTAAGAATAAGGAAGATGCCAGAACATGAGATTAAAAATAGAGTAAATGAAATAATGGGAGCTCTTGAAATTGAGCATCTAACGAATAAAAAAATATCTCAACTGAGTGGTGGACAGAAACAGAGGGTTGCACTAGCAAGGGCTTTGGTAATAAATCCCGATGTTTTACTATTGGATGAGCCATTAAGTGCTTTAGATCCAGTTTTAAGGGAAAAGTTAAGGGAGGAATTAAAAATCACACTGAAAAAATTGGGGGTTACTGGAATCTATGTGACCCACGATTTAACAGAAGCCATGTTGTTGGGGGATAATGTTGCAGTAATGAATAAAGGAATAATTCAACAGATTGGAAAGCCTGATGAAATATTTTATCATCCAAAAAACGAATTTGTTGCAAAATTTGTTGGGGTAAAGAATATTTTGAAAGGAACAGTATTAAAATTAGAAAATGACACTGCAATAGTGGAAATAAATGGTAATAACAATTCAAAAACATCGTTTAAAATAAGAGTTAGGAAATATCCAATATTCGAAACCAGAAAAGAGATATCCCTATGCATTCATCCAGAGGATGTTGTATTGGATAGGGTTAAAACCGGAGATGTTGAAAATCAAAGAATTAGGGAGCTCCTTACATCATTTGGAAATAACACAATAAGGGGAAAGGTTATCGACATAGTTCCAAATGGTTCAGTATTAAAAGTTGCTGTAGATATAGGTAGTATGGAGATGTATGCAATTACCACAAGAAATTTATTGAAATACGATATAAATGATGAAGTATGGGTTTCATTCAGTAAAGATGCCCCCCACCCAATGTGTGGTAAAAAGTGCAAATCTAAAAATCGAAAATCTTCATGTAAGTGTAAAAACTGATTCAAAAATATTTTATATATGTTTTCATCTACCATAAATTAATATTTAGGAGGTATACAATGTCAGCCATAACAATCAAAAAAGATATAGACGAGATTAAAAGGAAGCTAACTGAAAAAAATACTGAAGTTTTAATGGTAATAGGTTGCGGTAAATGTGCAAAGATCAGTAAAACTGGAGGTCCTGATGAAGTAAAAGAGATGAAGAAAATATTAGCTGAAAATGGGTTCAAAATATTTGAACATGATGAATTACCTGATTCCTTAGAAGATAGTTTATGCAAATACGATGCTGTTAAGGCATTGGCAGAAGATGTTGGAGGGAGCTCCTTTGATTCCATATTGGTACTTGCATGTGGGGCAGGTTTAAAATGTGTTGCAGATAATTTTGAAAATAAAAAAGTGATTTCAGGGTTAAACACCATAGGAGTGGGCATAAAAGACAAACTCACATGTATTGCATGCGGTGATTGTAGTTTTGATGACGGCATGTGTAAAAGATTGGCAATACTTGAAGAGATAAATGAAAATTTGAAAAAATCATATTTTAATTAATTTTATTTTAATATATTTCGCAAGAAGTCCCTTTCTATAAGAGAGACGTAATTCACAAGGACCTTTTAAAGAATTCATCATATTTATTGATATCATCTTTTTCAGGGCTTTTATTTCCATAATACACTTTTTCAAATATTTCTGTTATTGTTTCTATTCCCTTAATGTTACCATACCTATTGCATATCTCTCTTGGAGTTAGGGATTTATGGGCATTTAGTTTACTAATAAACCTGCAGTATGCTTTAATTATGCCCTCAACATATTTTTTATTGGTTATTAAACTTACAAACATGGGATAAATATCCACTATTTCTTTTTTAATGGCTTCAAATGTATTATTATCATTTATACTATCTACTATTGTGTTACCTCTTTTATATCCTCTTTTAATGAATCCCGCAATCACAAACAAAATAAGTGATATGCTCAAAAGCCACATGTTGTTATTTTTACCGATTAATCTCGAATTTAAATCATACTCAAAAAATGTCCCTGTATTTATAAAATATTCAACAGAATGTAATCTCATCTGTTCAAGTATCTTCGTTGGAATGGTTATATTTGATTCCATCATCTCTTCAATGTCGTTATATTCATGTGTTTTTTTATAATAGGTTGCCAAATGCACAACATAGTTTATCTCATGATTGTCAAAAATATTTTCAATAGGGACTTTATCTATATCATAAAATGTTATATTATCTAACAAATGGTCTATTCTCCAAGTGTTGGAAAAACTTCTTTTAAGAATTATTACCTCATAATTTTGATTTATTAATTCCTCTAATAAATGACTTCCTATGAACCCAGTGGCTCCTGTCAGTAGTACTGTTTTGGACATTATCCCACCTATTCTTTCCATATTTTCCATGGTGCATTGCCTGAGCTCCACATTTCTTCCAAGTCCATCTTATCTTTTAATTTATCCATAGGTTTCCAGAAACCGTCATGGAAATAAGCCATTAATTCCCCATCTTTTGATAATTTTTCCAGAGGTTCTCTTTCCCATATTGTATTGTCGTCTTTTATGTAGTTAATTACTTCTGGCTCCAATACAAAAAACCCCCCATTTATCCAGCTATCTTTATTGTCCATTTTCTCAGCAAAACTTGTAACTTTATTGTTTTCCAATTTTAATGCCCCAAATCTTCCCTCAGGCTGTGTCGCAGTAACTGTTGCCAGCTTACCATGGCTTCTGTGAAATTCAATGAGCTCTTTTATGTTAATATTTCCTACTCCATCACCATAAGTTAGCATAAATGTCTCATCATCTAAGTATTTGGCCACCCTCTTGAGTCTACCGCCAGTCATTGTATTGAGTCCAGTATCTACAAGAGTAACCTTCCATGGTTCAGAATAGTTGTTGTGTATTTCCATACTGTTATTTTTAATATCTATTGTTACATCACTATTATGCAAAAAGTAATTGGCAAAATACTCTTTTATAACATATCCTTTATATCCAAGGCATATCACAAAATCATTAAATCCATAAGTAGAATATATTTTCATAATATGCCATAAAATTGGTTTTCCCCCAATTTCTACCATTGGCTTTGGTATGCTGTGAGTTTCTTCTGCCAATCTTGTTCCAAAGCCTCCTGCTAAAATTACTACTTTCATAGTTTCACCATTACACTTAATTTAAAGTAATGTTACTAAAAAATTCATCATATTGTTAAATTCTAGTCCCCTTTTGTTAAAATGCCCCATATGGAAGATAAATTTAATAAAGAGTTATTAGCATATATAAATTACCCTCAGAGCTCCGTTAATCCCAACTAAACCAACACTCTAACAACCTTCCTAACTTTCATATTCTTAGAAGTCAGAGTATAGTAACTAACTGTATAATAATTTATAACTTTATTATATCAATAAATTATAAATAATTATTCCTAATTTTCAAAATAAAAGGAAAAGCATGAAAGATATATTAAATCAACGAATCCAGAAATAAAATTAATTTAATTACGCAATTAAAACATATAAAAAATTAACTGAAAAAATAGAAAAATCCCATAATTAAAATAAAACTACCAGTATTTTAAAACGAAACAAGACAGTAGAAGAGCAGACCTATGCAGATGATTAAATGATCATTCTTAACCACATGAAATCAACTGAGCTCCCAAAATACATAAAATATCGGAGCTCCCTAAATGAAAAATTATAGTCATATTAAATTGAGGGCATAATTATAAAAACCTAATAAGTTGTATGTATTCTTTTTTTATTTCGTTACCTATATTATCTTTTTTAACATCCAATCTTTTTTGTAGTTGTTTAAACCTGTTTTTCTCATAGAACTTAATTAATTTTTCATTATTTAAGGTCTCAATTAAAACAACTCTTCCACCAACAACTTCATGGGCATCATAAATATTGGAAATAGCACTTTCTAATAGATAACTCCCACTAATCTCATTCCAAAATATATCATTTTTTCCCAACTGTCCGATTAAATAAATTGGAAACTCTGTTTTATCTTTTGAAATTCCATCTAATCTTTTCAACGTCTTCTTTGAAACTTCTTCAACAATTTTTAAAATAGACGATGTTAAAGTAAAGTACCCTAAAATATTGGTGGTTCCTTTTTTCATAACCAAATATGTTCTGCTTTTGTTTTTTTATTCAATCACCTGAACGAAGTGAAGGTGAGTTATAAAAATCACGAAGCGATTTTTATTCAAATAAAATAGAAGAATTTTTTAAAAAATTTTCCACATCTATATTTTTAGAGCATTTAAATGTATTGAGTAAGTTTTTAACTTTTCGTAGCGAAGCGGAGAGCAACGAAATGCGAAACATTTCGTCTAATTCTTTACCATGGTTATTTAATAGGATTTTTAAAGGAATTATAACGGCATGTTCTTCGCCCATTTAACCCCCTCTTTTAATGCCGTCCTTGTTCTTATCCTGATCTCTTCTGATATTGGTGATTCTTTTGAAGGTTTTTCCAATTCCTCCAATAACCATTTAGCAACTTTTTTATCTTTAATAATACAAACACCCTCTTCCAATAATGTTGCCATAATTTCACCCAATTATCACATTTATCAAATTATCAATATTTTATTTGCAACAACCCGTATCTACGTGTGAGTTACCATTTTATTATATTATATCCACAACAATATATAAATTATTGGATATATTAGAGCTCACCTTAACCACTAAAATCAACTGAGCTCTGAACATATAAAGACACTTATCGGAGCTCCTCTAAATGAAAGATTATTAAAAGAGCTCACCTGAATCCTCGTGACAGTTACTATCGAAATATTAAATAGTAATGGTTAATATATTATAATTATATTTTCTATAAAATCAACTGAGCTCCTATCATGGTGAAATTATGGAATTATTCAAGCAATTAAAAGAAGATTTTAAAGAATATAAACATTCTTGCATGGGAATAATTCTCTTTGGTTCTTATGCAACGGGGGATTTTACTAAAAAAAGCGATATTGATGTATGTATTGTAAATCCAAAAGATAATAATTACTATTTTGAAATATTGAGAAAATTAGGGGGAAAATACGATTTAAAAATTTTCGAGGAGCTCCCACTATATATTCAAATTAACATAATCAAAAACTTCAAAGGTAATGTAATATATGGTGATGAGTTAGAGCTCTCGGAGTATTTTTATAAGTTTAGAAAACTTTGGAGGGATATGGAACATAGGATTAAGGAAAATACTTTTTCAAGCGTTAGGGAAAAAATTCTTTTAAGGAGGAAATTCAATGAGCGAATCAAAGAATTCCAGTAGATTGAATAGGTACTTTAAAAAACTTGAAAAGTTCGAAGAGGAATACGATATAATTCAAAAATATGATATTACAGATGAGATTACCCAAAGAGCTCTGATGTATTCCCTACAAATATGTGTGGAAGTTTCTATGGATATTGTAGCAATGATTGTAAAAGATATTGGGGCAGTAGTTGAAGATGATTACTCAAATATAAAAACACTTACTGACAAAAAAATATTATCTGAGGAAGATGCAGCCCTTTTAAAATTATACAATGGATTAAGGATTGAACAAAACTCTTCGAGTTTTGTAGCTCTCCGCTCCTTCGGAGCTCCGAATGCAATAGTTCATAAATACGATAATATTAATCTCGAGGTAGTTAAAGACGGCTTGCATGGGATTGATGAAGTGTATGAAATTATTATTAAGTTAATAGAAGCATTTGAGAAAATAGATTAATTAAAAGATTTTTATATTTTTCTTCAAAAGCTTATTATTAAAAAAGAACTTATATCATAACCAATATATTTTTTTCAATTTATCCCAAACATAAAAAATATCAGAACTCCCATAAATGAAAATTATTAAAAATTCCATACTCCATATAAATAACTGAGCTCTGAAAACATAAACTAAATGAAAATTAAACCACCTTTTTAATAGCATTCCAAATTAAAAATGATTGTGGTTTTAATGTTCCTTCTTGTGGGTTTAGGAATAATATATTTTCTTTGATTAAATAAATATACACGAGGGTAGGAATTTCTTTTTTTGAAATGGTATATTTATCTTTAAATAGGCTTAATGATTTTAAAATATCTTCTTTTTCAATTTCTACAATATTTTCCCCAATTTTTACCTTTGGTTTTAAATAATCCATAATTTCAAATTTCGCATCTAATTTTTGAATTTCATCATTCAGTAGGAACCCCAAAACTTCATTTAAATCTTTAAAACTACTTTCTTCAACTACATAAGCTATATCCTTTGGTTTCCCCCCAACATATGAATATATTTTTTCTTTATCACTATCAGAGAGTGCGACCCCATTTTCTTTTGCTAAAAAGCCCATAAATGCTATTGCAGTTTCCTTATCAAAATCATCAACTAAAAGATGTTTTGCCCTACCTTCGAGCTCCCCAGTATTATACACATATTCAGCAAATAGACTATCAGAAGTTAAACAAAACACATGGCATAAGTGCTGTTCCTTTGTTAGTGAGACTAAGAATTGAAATAGTTCTTTTAATAGGTATTTTTGACCATTTGTGGTTACTTCCTTTATCATCTGAAGTTCGTCGAGAATTAAAATAGGGGTTCTACCACTCTTTTTAGTTTCTAAAACCACATCATTTAAATACTGAAAGGCATCGTTTATTTTTTCTTCAAATAGTTTGTTAAATTCTACTTCTGGAATGGGAATTCCTGTTAAAGTTTTTGTGGTTTTAGTGATTAGATTTATTACCTCTGATTTGTCCTTTATTTTTTCTAAGATTCCCTCTTTTTTTGTGGTAAATATCGCCTCTATGAAGTCTCTTTTTTCAGATATTAGGTAGGTTCTAAAATTTATATAAAATACTTTGTAATTATCGTCTAATTTGTTGTTTATTATATGGTTGATTAAAGTAGTTTTACCACTGTTTATGGAACCGTAGATGAAATAGATATCATTTGGCTCTTTGTTCAAAATGTGAAGGATTTCTTTAATTTCCTTTTCTCTGTTGAAGAATTTCATAGTTTCACCAATATAAAATGTGTGAAGAGCAGTATTTCAAACTTACCACGGTAATAAAACAGTCTTAACTGAGCTCATCTTAACTCATTATATATAAAAAATAAAACTTAGATTTATATTCCTATTCAAATTTATGAATAAACTGATAACTGCCGGAGCTCCCCTAAATTAAATCTAAGTATTAGACGAAATCACGAAGTGATTTCCTTGCTCTCTTGCCACACAAGAGAAAAGAATTATTTATTATTTTTTTCCAGTAATTCTATAATTCTATCCAATTTTTCGTTCATCAATTCCATCTGCCCAACCTAAATTTTCTATTTTATCTCTAAATCCTACATGTTGAGTTTCCGAAGCGTAGCTTCGGGTTACAAAATCCGGAGGATTTTGTTCAATTCCGTATATCCTTAACTCATAAGTGGTTGCCACATTCTCACCTGATAATCTATTATTATATATCATTCACATTTTTAAACATACGGTTCAAATCCTATCTAACAGTAGTATCAAAGTTCAAAACCTGACTTTCAAATATCAATTATAACAATAATAAACATTGATTTACTCATTTCATAAAATTTATTTTTAGGGGACGTATTTATCGGAGCTCCCGTTCTTATCTTCTAAAATCATCCAAATCATAAACCAAATAATTCTCTTCTCGAAGCTCCTCCTTACCATCAATACTTTTTGCTATCAGACAAAAATAATAATTTTCAGATTTCAAATTAACAAGTTGTGATTTTCTTTCCAAATCCTTTAAAATCCCTCTCGCCTCTCGTAATGTCAATTTCTTCCATTTTACTTCTGCAAATAAAACCTTTTCATTATTCTTAGACATTGCCACAATATCTATTTCTTCACCTTTATGCCACCATCTGCCTATTTTGGAAAATCTAAATGGGAGCTCCCCTTTTTTTGAAAGATTAAGTAAAAACTCTTTTGCAATATCTTCGAATATATGTCCTAAATACTGGTTAAATCGTAAAAAATCTATAGTATAAGTTTCAATTTCTATCTCTCCCTTATTAGGATATACAAAATTAAACCAAAATCTAAAAAAATTGTCTTTTATTTTATACTGCCCCTTCTTACTCTTTGGACTATCAGTAATTGGAATTTCTCTTTCAACAAACTCCAAATTTATCAGTGTTTTTAAGTATTTGGGCAAATCATTTGCCCTAATTCCCGTAAAGTTAGATATTTCGCTGATTCTATTATATCCCAAAGCTATTGCTTCAAGTATAAAATAATACCTATGGACATCCCCAACTCTTCCTCAAAATAAACTCTGGTTCTTCATACAATATAGAGGTCTTTTTAAAAACATTTTGTAGGAGCTTCTCTTCAAAATTCTTTCCAAAAAATAGTTGAAATATATTGGGGAAAACTCATCGGTTATCACTACGGTTCTTTTACATTTACACATATCAGAAATTCAAGGGCATTTCTAAAGTCTTTCACTGTTTTTCACTTCAACAGACGGTAGATCGTATTTTTTAGATATTGTTAAATTATATTTTTAAACCTAGTTCTGAAAAAAATAAAAAAATAAAAAATATATCGGAGCTCCAATAATACGTTATTTTTAAAATAGAATAAGACCTTCTATTTTTATAAAAGCAATTCCAAAGGATTTACCTCGATTTAATGATTTCCAGGAATGATTAAATCCCTTTCACCTGCAGGTTCAAATTCCCTCAGAGCTCCTTTTGCAATGCACTTTCTTGGCCATTTAAAGTCAAATACCAAGTGCTTATCTGCAAATGCTACTTTAACAAGTGGGTTGAAGCAGAAAGCGTCTCCTCTTGCAGCGTGTGGTGCCTGGGCTATACCTGTATATTCTGGCTGATGCCCCACATTCATGGCATAGTTTGGATAGTTTGGACCTCTTGCTTCGTGCAATGCACCCTCGTCAGCTCTAATGGATACAGAGTTTGCAGAACCACACTGATCTTGTAAGTCGTATCCATAGAATCCCAATCTGCTGTGGTATTCTTTATGTAATAGCTGACTTAGATACCATCCATTAATTCCAGCATTTGAGTTTCCTGTGGCAAATGCAACTGAACAACCTGCCGCTGCTGCAACAACCCCAGTTCTTTGAGAACCTCCAAAGTGGTCTTCCAATAATGTAGGGTATTCATCATACTGTTCCATACCATATAATGTTACTTCTGTTGTAATATCCCTCACAACATCCATTGAAGCTTCTACACCGCACAATCCATATTTGTCTTCCACATAGTCTTTACCATAATACACAAAATCATCCAAAATATCGTCTGTATAGGTTGCACTTGCATACTGTGTAAATCCTACCCCTCCTGACATGTAGGAGCCAAGCCATACTTGGTCGTAGAATGTTGCAGCTGCACCAATTACTTCCAAAGTCACTTCCGCAGGGTCATCACACACCCTTGATGTTTGGATTATGTCGGCAAATATTCCAAATGGAACTCCCCCTGGCTCATTTGCCCCTCTTGCCCTTCTTGCAGGAAGTATTGTTCCCATCTGAATAACATCTGCGTGTTTTGCCGCATATGAGAAGTCAGCAATTGCGGCTTCCCCAGCACAGAGTTTGTATGCCGTAATGAATGACATTCCAATCTGCATGGCAGACCATCTTGAAACTGTTCCACCATCACAGCACCTTACAACTACTGTTGGAACCCTTGAAACCTGATATGTTTTATTTCCAATGTATTTTTTTAACATCTCTGCCTGCTCTTCTGGGAACTCTTTGTTTATGTCGATTAAAAATCTTTTGTCGAGCTCATCTGCTAACTCATCATTTCCGGTAAATATCTTTGCATAGCAATCCCAAACTAAACCTGGATGAACCTCAACCATGTGCTCCTGAACAACGGCACCTCCTGGCAGTGCGTGATTAACTGTTTCCATATATTCATTTATTGTTTCAGGCGTAACCTCTACACCAAGCCTTTTTTCAAGAACAGCATGTCCTGTATCCATACCTACAATAACTGTCCTTTTAATATCATCTACAAGCTGCTGAATTGCCGCATTGTTGCAGAAGTGCAAATCGTCCCCTTCTACATATTCGTCTGTTCCAGATATTTTATAGGTCATCAATGTTCTTTGCCCCAATGGAACCCCAATATCTGGGTTGTATCCAGGAATTCCCCTTTTTGATGTTATTTCCTGAGCTGCTTCATAGAACTCTCTTTTTCTTGCAGACTGTTTCCATCCTCCGAAGCAGTAAAAGCTCGTATATTTTTCTTTTGGGTCTTCTTCGAACTTTTCCTTCAACGCCTTTAAGAACAGTTTCTTTTCAGCATCCATTATTCCTCACCTAATCTCTTTTTCAAATCCTTTTTAAATGAGTTCATACCAAATCCCCCCTCACTCCTTGCTACATGTATTGTTTCAACAACTTCCAATGCCTCTTTGTCTTCCCTCATTCCAATATTGTCCTTTCTATAAATGGTCGTAATTTTTGCAAGATATTCCTGTGGAAGCGGTTCTCCAACATCTACTGGTTCATCCAAAGGTATTCCAACCTGTTCCTTTACATACAGAACATGCCCTGTTTTTTCATCATAGATGTATCTCTGTAACCCATCAAACATGAGCCCATTTTCATCAAGCCTCAATGAGTGCCCATGCACAGTAGCTCCCCTCATACCACATGTTGCAGGGTCAAAGATTTCTGTTTCAACTAACCACTTTGAAATCTTTTCCAAGTCGAGCTCCCTTATTTCAATAACCTGCCTTCCTGAGAGTGTTCCAGTATCTACCCCTCTGAATCTCCACATGTAGGTTCTGGCCCTATCGTATGGCTGAGCAGGTGCGTTATACATGGAATCTGCAAACTGAATATACCTGACCCTTATACCTTCTTTTGCTCCATCAATTGGTTCTACAAGGTCTTTGATAGCATCTTCCTCAAAGTCCATTTCTTCCAGTGGTGGATGAACTGTCCTATAACTTTCTCCAGGGTTTCTATGCCCTAAAACCCTAACTAAATCATCATCTGAAATTTCCCTTAATTTTTTTAATTTAAAATTTGGGTTCATATGCCTTCTTCTATTTTCACCTATTATCGTTTCCCCAGGGTAAAACTGCGGTTTATAATTCCCTTTCATTTAATCACCTTTAATCATCTTAACTTTATCAGAAGTTCTTGCAGTAGGGTCAACCATTCCTATTAATCTAGGGTCTATTTTACCCTCAAATCCTTCTCCATACTTTAAATAGTCGGAAACCGTTGGTTTCACTTTTGTAAATGCTCCCATATTCAAGCTGTAGCCAAATGGAAGTGCTTTTTTACATATTTCATCTAATTTTTTTGAGAGCTCTACACTTTTTTCGTATGGAACTGTAATGATAAATTTCCCAACCTTAACGGTTAATTCAACGTCTTTTCCATTAACATTGATGACTTTCCTATCTGGATGATTTACTGGGGTACCTCTTGCAGGTCCGTAATAAACATATTTTGGTAAAGATTGGCCATGAATAATTACTCGTATTATATCCTCCCCAAGACTATAAACTGAATTTAATACCTTTTCAGTGGTTTCAGGCTTTAAATACCTGTAAGGGAATATCTGAATATCTACAGCTTTTATTTCTTCCATAATTTCACCTACGAGTTTTGTATGAATAGAAGTATGCAATATACCGTATTTTTGATGATTATACCCTATCTCTAATTTATCTAAGGCATGAGCATGGATTTGTTAGTGAATATTTGTCAAATTAGAGTGTATCTTTAACCTCTGAGGCCCCCAATGCAACGTGCTTTAACGGCTCTCTCAGATAGTCAATCGCACTATAAACCATACCTACCAATGAAGATGTTTTTTCAACGGAAAACATCTGAGTCCCTGCATCAAGGCACATGGCAGCAGCGGCACATGGAATGGCAAATCCTTTACTATGTCTTGTAACTACGTGGTTTCCATGGAATGTTCCTGGACCTCCACCACCATAAATAGAATGGCTGAAAAAGCTGAAACCTACTCCAGTTCCCTCTGTTCTACCGAAATCAACACCCGGCAGTCCGGTTTCATATTCGAGAATATCGTTGTAATAAAGCACCGTTGAAGCTACACCCTGTGCAGCTCTTGCTGCCCCAACATTTACCATGATAGATGCAACCAATCCTGCTGCTGCATAAGCATTCCACAATGCCCAGTCAGCAGGTTCATAAACTACAAATCCTGATGGCATGGTTTTTACTGGTCTAATAACTTTGTCCTCCAGAGCTCTTTCAACAACTGATGCTACAACAGTTCCCACTGTTCCGTTTTTACCATTTTCCTTAACAATCTCATAAACTAGGTTGTTTGCATTTAACCCCTGGAATGCCAAACCGAGTAGGTGATATCTTTCAAATGCACCTACTGCATCCCCTGTTTCAAACATTGCCGTTTGTTCTAAAATGGATGATAACGCCACGGCATTTAATGTCTTTTTTCTTGTGATTGCCACGACATGGTTTGCCATGATATTTCTCAACCCATATCCAAGACCTTCAAGCATTACAGGGGGACCAAGCAATGCCGCAATATTTGCACCATGGAAATCTATTGATTGAGGATATCTTCCCAAAACTGCAGTTTTAATATTTGGTGCATTAAACATATTCACATCAAAAGTATCAACTATTGACTGAGTTACCGCAGCTCCTGTGGCTAAGGTGGATATTGTATAATCAGCAGCTACTTTTAACCTCTTTGAAGGCATTTGAACAAGCATTTGATTTCCTTTGTTAATCAATCTAACAACTGTGTCATCTCCATCATGTACTTGAATCAATTTTTTTACCTTTTCAGCAATAATTTCGGCATTTTCTACTATTGGCAAATCAAGTTCTCTTCCAGGGCAGACGCAAGCCTTACCTCCAATTGCCCCGTTTTTTAGTGCGTTCTGGATTCCAGATAGATTTACTGCAACAGACCTTTTAACATCACCAATTATTTTCTCTACCGTTGGATTAATAATCGGGCTTATGGCATCCAATGGCACATTTTCTTCAAGAAGTTTTCCCTTTTCATCATACAAATCTATTTTATCTTCATATATGGTCATTCTAACACCTTATTTTATACTATACAATAATAACTTTCCATATAATTATAATATTTAGTATATAATATTTTTCATTAAATATTAAATAGATAAGATTATATACTGAAAAAATATTAAAACTACCATACTGCAAAATAAAATTATAATATTATCCTAAATAAATACCTTAAAATACCTGCCAAATGACGTAAAAAGGGCATTTTGTGATTAAATATTACACAATATGCTGACTATTCTGGCCATCAATATTGCCTCAAAAATCTGTGGACGCACAACAAAAACTAAAAAACTAAAATTATAGTATTTCCACCACACATGTTCTTCATCAGTCAAACAAGTAAAGGCAAATGGATATTCATTTCAAAACAATAATAATCATGCCCCTTTACCATTTTGTTAAACATTAGATGAAATTCCAATAAATTTCAGCAGCTCTTGGATATTTATGAAAACCCATTCGGCTTTATTACATGGGCGAAGCGAGATGTCATTTTATTTTTTTGATTTTCATTACTTTCCTTTGCTTAGCTTGAAAACTTCGTGGAAATACCATGCTAAGTTTTAACAGATTTACCGGAGTTATAGCGGTAAATTTAAGAGGGGTTTTATTTGTTAGATTTGTGGTTCCTATGGTTGTTTATGACCCCCCAAACTATCGTTTATAATAACTTATATATAATACTTTCTGTTTATTTTGTAATATTATTAATGAATTAATTATATAATAATAATATGAAATAATCAAAATAATAAAATAAATATTAAATGTAGAGCTAGGTGGTATAGTGAATATTGAAGTTATTGAATTAAAAGGACATATAATAGATTCCAATATATTGTCAAAAACACTGGATAAAGTTACAATGATGGGCGGGGATTTTAATATCGAACATCTTGATGTTGGAAAGACAAATAATGATGAGTCCTATGCAAAAATTCTTGTTAAGGGGAAAGACCATAAACATTTGGACGACATATTACGAGAAATTCAGCAAATCGGCGCCATAATCTCAACAAAGAATGTAAATACTAAAAAAGCTCCAAAGGATTGCGTCTTGCCAGATAATTTTTACGGTACCACAAATTTACCGACATATGTTAAAATTGATGGAGTTTGGAAAAAAGTCAGGGATATAGAAATGGATTGTGTAATAGTAATCGAAACAATAAATGGGGAAAAAATCCCAGTATGTAAAAGAATGGGACTTATAAAAGAAGGCGAAGAAGTAGTTGTTGGTTATGATGGAATAAGGGTGGTTCCACTGGAAAGGACGAGAGAAAAGGATGTATTTGGATTTATGCAAAGTGAAGTATCTCCTGAAAAACCACTTGAATATTATTCAAAAACCATGATGGATGAAATGAGGGAAATTAAGAAAAATAATGGAAAAATCATATGGGTCGTTGGAACAGCAATAGCTCACACCCGAGCTCATACTATATTAGAGGAGCTCATAAGGAAGGGGTATGTTGATGCACTGTTTTGTGGAAATGGATTTGCCACAATGGATATAGAATATGCACTGTTCAATACAACCCTTGGTATGAACAATGAATGTAATGTGGTTAAAGGAGGATATAAAAGTCATCTTGTGGCAATAAATGAGATGTGGAAACATGGTGGAATAAAAAACGCCGTAGAAAAGGGAATTTTAAAAAAAGGCGTATTATACGAGTGTGTGAAAAATAACATCCCCTATGTGATTGGTGGCTCTTTAAGGGACGATGGACCTTTACCAGATACCATAAGGGATGTGGTAAAAGCACAGGATGAGATGAGGAAATACATCCAAGAGGCCGATATGTGTGTTATATTGGCTACGATGCTTCATGGTATTGCCACCGGAAATATGCTGCCAGCATCGGTTAAAACCGTTTGTATTGATATGAACCCTTATGTCGTTACCAGATTGCAGGATAGGGGGACACATCAGGCACTTGGTATTGTATCTGACCCCTGTGCATTTATGCACATGTTAAAGGATTTGTTAAATGAATAAAAAATTAAAAATTAAATAAAATTAATAAACTAAAAACGGTAAAAAAATGGATAACATGAATGCTATACAGAAAATAAGGAATGAATTGAACAGTTATTTTTTAGAAAGGAAGGAAGAGATAGACATTGCCCTAACTTCAATTTTGGCAAATGAACACTGTATATTTTTGGGAAATCCAGGTGTTGCAAAATCCCAGTTAATCAGAGCGATTTCTTCCCATATATCTGATGCAGATTACTTTGAAAAACTCATTACACGATTTTCAACAGAGGATGAGTTATTTGGTCCTTTAAGCATTAAAGAACTTAAAGATAATGATAGATTTATTAGAAAGACGGAAAATTATATGCCCGATGCAGAAATTGTATTTTTAGATGAGATTTTTAAGGCAAACAGTAGCATATTAAATGCACTGTTGTCCATAATAAACGAAAGAATATATCACAATGGTGATGAAGTCCAGAGAGCTCCGTTGATAAGTTTGTTTGGAGCATCCAATGAACTGCCAGAAGAAAATGGATTGTTTGCCTTTTATGACAGATTCTTGTTTAGGAAAATCGTTAAAAATATAAACAACCGTGAAAATTTAAAAAAATTGGTTTATTTAGATGAGGATTACAAACCAAAAACAAAGATTACTGTAGAAGACATTAAGAAATTACAAAAAGAGGTTGAAAAAGTTAATATCGATGGTATTGTCGATTATCTGCTGGATATAAAAATGAAATTGAACCATCACAACATATTTATATCAGACAGGCGGCTTAAAAAATCCATTAAGGCAATAAAAAGCTATGCATTGTTAAATGGGAAAAAAGAAGCTGATGAAAATGATTTGGAAATACTAAGACATATATTTTGGGACGAAGTGGAGGACTACCTTACGGTATCAAAGGTTATTTTTGAATGTTCAAACTCATATTCCCAGAAGGCATTGGAAAAAAAAGAGATTTTGGACAATCTAAAAAAGGAATTAAAATACATCAACACTAAAAAAATCAAAAATTGTGGAAAGGATTATAACAAACTTATTGAAATGCTCTGCAAGGTTGGATATATAAAATTAGAACTAAAAAAAATGAGAAATGAGGCATTATCAAACGGCAAATCCTCGGAGGTTATAGATAACATATTAAATGACTGCAAAGAGTTTGATAAAATCATTGAGGGGTTGTTGAATGAATTATAAAAATAAGGATTATAATGAGTATAATTATTATAAAAAAATGTTTAGATTGGATAATATATCAAAATTAAAGGCATTAACTGAAATATACAATAAAGATGTAGATGATATAATAGGAATGAATATATTGGATGACATATTTGCACTAATTAGGGAAACGCGAGAAAGGGATTTTGCAGACATTGTTTATGAGTTTCAGACATTAGATACTAAAAATAGGGAAATAATATCCCTTGGAATAAAAATCATTGGAAAGGTAGGAGAAAAGTATGCGGAAGAGGTTTATAACTACATACCTTATCTTATAAAATCACTTGATAGCGAATTCGATATAATAAGACATGCCAGTGCCGGAGCTCTGGCAAAAATTCCCTCAAAATTAACAATTTATTCCTACCCAAAACTTATAAAAAATTTAAATAATGAAATTTATGCAGACGCCATTGTTTCTTTGATTTTTAAGACAGAGAATAAAGAAGCGTTATTGTTGGATTTGTATAAAAAATTTTGTGATAATTATTCCCCATGTATATTGTATATATTAAATAAAATTAAAGAAAGAGATGAGAGTTTAATAAATGATTTTATACCTTTGATTTTGAAATATGAAGATAAATACAACAATGCAGATAAAGAATGCTTAGAAAATTTGATTTAAATAAATATGATGCAGCCGTTGAGACTCTGTCTGTTTATATTTTTATTTCTTTTTCATTTGGTAGTTAAGGATATCCATATTAATCTGTTTAATTTAAATTTAAATTTTTTAGGTCTTTTTATACAGAGCTCCGATATTGTTAATCTCATAATCTAAATATAACCAAAAAATTTATAAATTTTGAGTAATATTATTATAAAATTAGTAATATAATTTATGATTTAATATAATATTAGTAATATAATTTATGATTTAATATAATAATAGTATTACAATATATGTTAATATAGATTGTGATAATATGGAATGCAATGCAATAAAACACGATAAATATGACAAACTCGTCTGGAATGAAAATAAGCATAAACTATCCTATTGTGCCCAATATTTGGATGAAAACAGAATAGAAGATATATTTTATCTGTTTTTTAAATATCATGTGGAGGTTGTAAAACATGACCCGATTATAGACGCTATTATGAATAACAGGCATTACAAAAACATAAAGGTCATTACTAGTTTGGATGAGTCCTATTCCGCTATTGCCACATCCTACTTTTCTGAAAAATTCGATAAAAAAAAGAAAGAAGAAAAAGAGGATTATGACGAAAATATGGTAAATGATATAAGTGACATTATGGAGGAGCTCGGTAGTTATATGGAGGATATCTCGTCTTCAATAAATACCATCTGCGGCAAAGGTAATGGGGTAAAAAGCTATACAAATCCAAAGAAAAAAATGGAATTGGCAGAAGAGCTCCTAAAAAATAGACGGTTAAATGAATTCATAGAAAAATTGGGAAAATTTAAAAAGATGGCATTGAGAAAGCAGAAAACAAAAATAAAACACTTCAATGGGGAAAAGCACGATATAAAATACGGTAGTGATTTGTCAAAATTGCTTATAACTGAAGTAAAAAACCTATCTGATGAATGTTTATATGTTGATTTTTTAAAAAGATTTTCAGAGCATAAATTGCTAAATTACGAGATTCTAAATCATGATGATACCAAAGGAGATTTTATCGTGTGTCTGGATTTAAGCGGTTCTATGAGGGGGGCGAAAGAAATCTGGGCTAAGGCAATTGCATTATCACTGTTGGAAATTCAGTTGAGGGACAAAAAAAGGTTTATCTGTATATTATTCGATGATGATATCCGGGAAATAAGAATATTTGATAAAAAACCATGTTCAGAGGAGATTATTGAATTTGCATCTGTGTTTTTTGGAGGGGGAACAAATTTCGAGAAGCCTATTAAAAAGGCACTGACTTTCAATGGAGATATCGTTTTTATAACTGATGGGGAGTGTGATATGCATAGGGAGTTTATCATGTATGTTGAGGAAGTTAAAAAAGGAAAAATCTTCACATTCTGTATAAATACAAAACCTACTGTTAGTTTAAAAAGAATATCTGATAGTGTAATTACAATTCACCAGCTAACTTCAAGGAGTGCAGAAGAATTATTTGATACTATTATTTAATACAAACTTAAATAATCTTTTTTAATTCATTTAAACATTCATCAACTTTCTTTAATTTAATATTAAGTAATTTTTCAACCTTTTCACTATTCAAAGAAGTATTTTTTGGTCTATTCGCTTTCCATCCTAACTCAGAGCTCCTAATGGGATTAATTAAATCACCATTTAAGTCAAAAACCTCGGCAACCTTCAAGGCAAATTCATACCTACTTAATCTCTCACTCCCTCCGAAATGAAGCAGTTTATTAACATCTTTTTCGTAAATCTTAACAATTCCATCAACGAGCTCATTAACATAGGTTGGAGTATTCCATTGGTCAACAACTACATTAATTGTTTCACCAGCTTTCAACTTCTCCAAAACCCACATAAGAAAATTAACTTTAACTGGGCTTATGCAGTAAGGAACAGATATTCTAACAATCGAAGTTAAATCATAATCTAATTCATTTAAAAGTCTCTCCCCTTCTGCCTTAGTATATCCATAGTAGTTAATGGGATTTATTTTATCTTCCTCAGTATATGATCTTTGATTTTCACGGTTGCCGTCAAAAACATAGTCAGTTGATATATGACATAGCGGAGCTCCGATTTCTTTGCAAGCTTCTCCAAGATATTTAACAGCAAGGGCGTTTGTCTTATATGCTAAATCCCTCTCAGTTTCACACAAATCTACATTGGTTATTGCAGCAGTATTTACAACAAAGTCGGGATTTATTTTTTTAATGGTTTCTTTAATTTTATTTTCATTGGTAATGTCTACAATGTATTTATCAACATCATCCTTAAAAAATTCCTTATTGCTCCTGGTTACAATATGAACCCTATAATCTTCCAGTCCTAAATACTTCTTAACCATTTCATAGCCAACCATCCCCAAACCAATAATAGCCACATTTTCCATATTATAACCCCGAAGGTTTTATTCATCATTATCTAAAATTAAAAAGAAATTGCCAATTTATTGTATCCCGACCCCCATATATTCAAATCCTAAACTTTTAACTTTTTCCTCGTTCAATATATTTCTCCCATCAAATATAACCCTTTCCTTAACTAAATCTCCAATTTTTTCCCAGTCTTCCTTATTGAAATCATACTCAGTTGCTATTATAATTCCATCAACATCTTTAACTGTCTCATAAACACTTTCAAACACGTATAAATTGTAACCATAATGTGCTTTTGATTTATCTAGCTTGTAGCTGTTAATGGCATTTTCTCTAGCCTTCTCCACGTAATCAAACCCTTTAACAATGGCTCCATTCTCCAATAGTAGATCTATTAATTTTATAGCTCTGCTTTCCCTTAAATCATCAGTATTTGGTTTAAATGCTAATCCCAACACTGCAAAGGTTTTTTGGTCTAAATCATCTTTGTAGTGATTTTTAATTTTGTTAAAAAACCAGTTTATCTGTTCTTCATTTACTTCATCAGTGGCTTTAATTAATTTAGGGGATAAATTGTGGTTTTCAAACTGTTTTATAAGTGCTTTAACGTCTTTCGGAAAACAGCTTCCCGCATAGCCGATACCAGCATTTAAAAACTTATCCCCTATTCTTTTATCCAATCCCATAGCTTTACTTATGGTTTTTATGTCTGCACCAACTTCATCGGACAGTTTTGAGAGCTCGTTTATAAACGATATCTTTGTTGCAAGGAATGCATTTGATGCATATTTTATCATTTCAGCACTTTCCCAATCGGTAATTATAAATGGGATGTTTTTATCCATGAAATATTTGTACATGTTTTTCATTATTTCGATTGGCTTGTTGTTATTCAAATCCTCAAAACCCAAAACAATTCTTTCAGGACCAAAGAAGTCGTGAACTGCAATTCCTTCCCTTAAAAATTCTGGATTCGAAACCACATCAACATTATAATACTTTAAAAGCTCTTTAACCTTTCTATTGGTCCCTACTGGAACTGTAGATTTTATAACAACGACTTTATACATTTTGTTCAAATAATCCTTCATCTTTTCAACAGCAGAGAACAAGAACCTTAAGTCTGCATTTCCTTCGTTATCCTGCGGAGTTCCCACACATACAAAAATAACATCTGAATCTTTTATTGGTTCATAAGATGTGGTGAAGTTTAAATTGTTTCCTACATGCTTTTTTAAGAGCTCCTCTAAACCTTCCTCATACAATGGACATTTTCCGTCGTTTAACTGTTTTACCTTACTCTCATCTATATCTATTCCAACAACATCAAATCCAAACTCTGCTAACCCGACAGACTGAATCAAACCAACATAACCTGTTCCTATAACTGAGATTTTCATGTTATATACCTCTCCTATCATTTCATAAATCTAAAAAATAATATTAAACGAAAACCTAAACGGTTTTCGTTGCATCGAACCAAAGGTTCGAAGTTAAAATTGCGAAGCAATTTTATACTCTTCGTTCGCTTCACTCACTCCGAAATTATTCTTTATTCTTTATCCACTCAACAGTTCTTCTAATCCCTTCCTTCAAATCGTACTCAGAGCTCCACCCTAATTTTTTTGCCTTATCAATATTTAAGTAAATTTTTCTAACTTCTCCATCCCTTGGTTTGTCGTATATTGGATTATCGTTATAACCTAATTCACTGGATATTAAATTGAATAGCTCATTAACAGATATTTCTTTTCCAGTTCCTATATTTACTATTTCATTTTTCCAGTTTAAAGCCATTAGATTTGCCTTAGCTACATCACCAACATATACAAAATCCCTTGTCTGGTTTCCATCTCCAAATATTACAGGTTGTTGGTTGTTTAAAATTTTATCTACAAAAATACTTATGACTCCAGCCTCCCCCATTGGATCCTGTCTCTCGCCATATACATTGGCATACCTTAAAATACAGTATTCAATACCATATAACCGGTTGTACAGTTTTATATATTCCTCCCCACAGTACTTACTCAATCCATAAGGGGATAGTGGATTTATGGGATGATTTTCATCCACTGGTAAATATTTCGGTTCCCCATATACTGCACCACCGGATGAAGCATATATTATTTTTTTAACATCGTACTCCCTCATTTTTTCCAATAAATTCAATGTACCTAAAACATTGATATTTCCATCATAAACTGGTTTTTCAATAGATGTTCTTACATTTATCTGGGCGGCATGGTGTATAACCACGTCGATTCCTTCGAGATTTAAATCTTTATCCAAAAGGTCCCCATGCACAAATTCAGCATTCTTATTTATATTATTCAAATTTCCAGTAAGTAAGTTATCCAGTACAACAACGTCATGGTTGTTTTTTACAAGTTTATCTACGACATGGCTGCCAATAAAACCAGCTCCCCCGGTTACAAGAATTTTCAATTTTTCACCTTATTTACATAGTTCTTTCAGGTAGTCCTTAAAGCCTTCGATATTTTCAATTCCCAATTCCACATTTGCCTTTAACCATCCTTCAATATCTCCAATATCGTATCTTTTGAAATCCACTTCAACTCCTAATATTTTTTCTTCTTTTAACATTGATTTCATTGCATCGGTTAGTTGGATTTCTCCACCCCTTCCAGGTTTTGTATTTTTTAAGTGTTCAAATATCTTTGGAGAGAGCAGGTAAGCTCCGGTTATAATTAAGTTTGAAGGAGCTCTTTCTTTAGGTGGTTTTTCAACTAAATCTGTAATGTTAAATATTCCTTCTTCTATCTCCTCCCCTGCTATAACTCCATATTTATGAACATCATCCATAGGTACCCTTTCAAGTGCTATAACAGAGCATTTGTACTTATTATATGCATCTATCAACTTTTTAACAACATTTCCTGAATAGATGGTATCTCCAACCATTGCCACAAAGTACTCGTTCCCTATAAATTCACTTCCACAGAAAATTGCATCTCCAAGACCTTTCTGGTCCCTCTGCCTGATATAAAATATACATGCAATATCGTCAATTTCTTTTAAGATCTCTAAAGCTTCGTTTTTTCCATCTTTTTTAAGTTTTTCCTCAAGTTCAAAGTTCTTATCAAAGTGATTTTCTATCGCCTGTTTTCCTTTTCCTGTTACCATGAGTATGTTGTCTATTCCAGCTTCAGCTAAATCTTCTACCACGTACTGTATGATTGGTTTGCCCACAACTGGAAGCATTTCCTTTGGCTGAGCTTTTGTAATTGGAAGTAATCTTGTACCAAATCCTGCAGCAGGAATTATCGCTTTTTTTATCATTTTTCCACCTTGATAGTTAGTAGCCATATCTGTATTAATCTTCAATCACTATTTTCATTACCTCAATATTATATTATTACTTCCTTTTTTATTTAATTTTAATCATTTTTTTTATGAAAATGAGGCAGTTTTAAAAATTATTTTTTAGAATTAAAACCTTATAAAGCATGGGCATGAGCTCTATAAAAAACTGTATATTAATGGCAGTATAAACAAAGAAACCACCGTAGTTATAAAGCATGCTGAAGCTACCAATTTTACATCTAACTCATACATAACCGCAAATACAAGGGACATCATTGCAGAGGGCATTGCAGATTCAAGTATTAAAACATTCTTTTCCAATCCATCTATGAGAAATATGGTTGAAAGTGCAAATACGAGCAAAGGAGCAATTCCCATTCTAACCATCGATGCTATAACTCCATAAATGGCCCCAAATCTTGCAGATTTTGGAGATAACGATAAACCAAGAGATAGCATAATCAAAGGAATTGTAGCATTTGATAAATAACCTAATGTTTTGATAATAAATCCTGGAAAGCTGTCAACATTAAATCCAAAAAATACTAGTACTATACTTAATATCCCAGTAATCAATGGTGGAAACTTTAGGAGCTCGTATATAATTGAGTTATTGCTATTTTCATTTCCAAATTTCAATCCAACATAGGTCCCAAATAGCAAACTCGCAAAAACACTGCCTATGTCACAAAATATTGCCCTTGTAAGACCTTCTGTTCCATAAAATCCGTAAATTACTGGATATCCTAAAAACCCAGTATTGCCCAGTGCACAAACTAATATAAGTCCCCCCAATGATTCCTTATTTAATTTTAAAAGTCTTCCAATTAAATAACCTATAAAACCGCAGATAACAAATGTTAAAAATATTAAAACAGGCAGTTTTAAAAATTGGGGTAAATCCGCAGGTGAAACGTTTTTCATGATGGTTAAAAAGATAGTTGATGGCATCGCAATGTGCACAACAATGTTATTGAGTGTTAACCTGTCGCTTTCTTTCAATATGCCAAAATATTTTGATAGATAACCAGTTAATATTAAGAGAACTATGATAATCATTATTTCCATCATAACACCAAGTTATTTTTATTTCCAAACCTTTTAAAAAATCGAAGCAAATCGAAGATTTGCTGATCGAGACAAATTCCTTTCGGAATTTGTCGATTCACGAAACTATGTTTCGTCGATCGAAGCAAATTTCAAAGAATTCGCTGACTCACGAAAATCTTTGATTTTCGTTGATACTCACAAAAATTCGAAGAATTTTTGTCGAGAGGTTTGGATTGAATGAAAATCCGAAGGATTTTCATAACTCACCTTCGTTTCACTCAGGTGATTCCAAAAACAATACACTACCTCGCTTCGCTCGGTAGTGTTTTTTAGTTGGAGACTTTGTAATACATTCAGTGCCTAAGTTCGTAGTATAACTATGATTTTAACAGTCTGCCTTTATCATCTATTTCTTTATTTCTTATTCTTGTGGTTGATATCGGTTTTTTATCTTCACTTAAAACATAGCCGTAAACTTTAATTTCCAGTGGTTTTAAATTGTTTTTTATTCTTATCTCATTTATTTTTTCAGCATTTGGATATGTTTCAGGAGTTACAACAATTATATCATAGTCCTTTTCTATAGAGTCTCCGTATGGGTCGTTTATTATCTGTATCTCATAGTCAATTTTGTTTTCGTCTAAAAATTTTTCCAGATTTTTAATCCTGATATTTAAGGGATTTATATCGTGTTTTTTATATGTTTTGGCAAATTCATCGTTTGTTATCCCAATACAAAGTTTCCCATATTTTGAAGCATACTTAAATAGATTTTTATGCCCTTCATGAAGTATATCAAAAGTTCCGCCAACAACTACTTTTGGCTTTTCAAACATGATAATTCATCTCCGGTTTCCGTACTTTATATTATATTATTATTCTATAAAATTTACAGTATGTGTGTGGTATGTAGGTGCATTGCTACTATACAATAATGATTGTAGTTAAATTTATGTGTATGCCATTTATTCGTTGAATTAAAGTTAAAGTAATTTTTTATGTTTTAATTTTAACTGGTATGAAGTAAGTTTAGTTAAATTGCATATCCCTATAATTTAAATTTAACTAAAAAAATTAGTTCAATTCAATAATTTCAAAAAACAGTTAATGTAAATAATGATTAAATAATAATGTTAATGCATCAAAATAGTAATCAAATAAATAAAAATAGTAAAATAATAGATATGGGCGGCAATATTACTTACAATTCGCTGTTTTTGTTTCTTATTGCATCGAGTATTATCTTTTGTTCAGTTCTTGCTACAACATTTCTTATGGTTTCTACAGCATCGATATTTGCAGATATGCTGGTTATACCCCATTCTACAAGTTTTTCTACGATCTGAGGTCTGCTTCCAGCCTGTCCACAGATTGAAGTTTTTATACCGTGTTTTTTACATGCTTTTATAACATGTTCAATAAGTTTCATAACCGCAGGGTGGTTTTCCATATAGTATTTTGAAACGAATTCGTTGTTCCTGTCTATTGCTATGGTATACTGTGTTAAATCATTGGTTCCCAAGCTTATGAAATCTATACCTTCTTCTATTATATCCTCAATTATCAAGGCTGCAGCAGGGGTTTCAACCATTACACCAAACTCAATATCCTTCTCAAGATTCAACCCAATTTCACAAGCAATTTTTTTAACTGCCTTAATTTCATCTGCATTGGTTACAAGAGGTATCATTATACTTATATTTTTGTAGCCTTCTTCCCTTAACTTCTTAATAGCAAGGAGCTCACATTTTAAAATCTCTGATTGATCAAGTCCTCTTCTAATACCTCTCCAGCCCATCATTGGGTTGTGTTCTTCTGGTTCATCGTCTCCGCCTTGTAATCCTCTGAATTCATCTGTTGGAGCATCCAATGTTCTGTAGGTTATAGGTCTTGGGTAGAATGCATCTGCAACCTTTCTTATTCCCTCTGCAAATACATCAATCAAAGCCTCTTCCCCTTGTTCAGCTAAAATCTTACTTGGATGTACTCCAGTTCCTAAAATCATGTGTTCTGCCCTTAATAAACCTACACCATCGGCTCCAGTTGCAGCAGCTCTTTCAGCAACTTCTGGCATACTTACATTTACCTTTATCTCTGTAGCAGTTATCACCGGAGCTCCCTGATATACTACCTGAGCTCCTGTTTCTTTCACTTCTTCTTTTTTCTTTATTTCTCCTTCATAGACTACTCCTTTTTCACCATCTACTGTAACAATCATGTTGTCCTTTAAAACATGGGTAGCGTTTTTTGTACCTACCACACATGGTGTTCCGAGCTCTCTTGAAATGATGGCTGCGTGACAGGTAAGGCCACCATCGCTTGTAACAATAGCACTTGCCCTTTTCATTGCAGGGACCATATCCGGAGTTGTCATTTTTGTGACTAAAATGTCTCCATCTTCAATTTTTCCTATTTCTTCAAGGTCCATGATTATTTTTACTTTTCCTGAAGCAACACCCGGTGATGCTCCAATACCTTTTACCAAAATTTTAGCTTCAACTTCTTCAGCTCCCTTTCTTTCCACTTCTTTTTTCTCCCCTAATGTTGTAATAGGCCTTGCTTGAAGCATGAATATTTCACCCTTTTCAATGGCCCATTCAATATCCATTGGTCTCTTGTAGTGCTGTTCAATTCTCATACCTATTTCTGCCAATTTTATTATTTCTTCTTCAGTTAAAACCTGTTTTTCCTTTAAATCGTCTGGAGTAGGTATTTCTTTTGTTTCCCCATTTTCATCCTTTATAAACATTGTATCCTTTTTTGCAACGTAAATATCAACCACTTTTAATGGGTCTTTTTCTACTATGTAGGTATCTGGGCTTACAGTTCCACTAACAACACCTTCACCTAATCCCCAGGCTCCTTCAATAACCATTTGATTGTAATCTTGATTGATTGGGTTTACGGTAAACATTACACCGGCTTTGTCGGCATTTACCATTCTTTGAACAACTGCAGCTAGAGCTACTTTAAAGTGGTCAAATCCTTTCTGTTCTCTGTAAAATATTGCTCTTGGGGTAAACAATGATGAGAAACACTTTTGTACACTTTTAACAACTTCTTCGGCCCCTTTAATATTCAAATAGGTATCCTGCTGACCTGCAAAACTTGCATCAGGTAAATCTTCTGCAGTAGCTGAGCTCCTAACTGCAACAAATACTTCTTCTCCCCCGCTCATCTCACAGAGCCTATGATAACTTTCAATAATGCTCAATCTCAAATCATCTGGCATTTTTGCAGTTTCAATGAGTTTTCTTATTTCTTTTGAAGCTTTAGTTAATTCTTTTGTGTCGTTAACATCCAATCCACTTAAGATATTTCTTATTTTTTCGTCCAATTTTGTCTCATTAATAAAGTACCTGTAAGCTTCTGAAGTAACAACAAATGCTGGAGGCACCGGTAATTTTGCATTCCACATTTCACCTAAAGAGGCTCCTTTTCCACCTGCTATATTAACATCTTCATTCCTTAGATCATCTAACCATGCTATTAGTTTCATGTTATTCCTCCCTTATGATTGAGATATGGTATATTAGAAAAAGAGTTTATTAATATTTACTTTATATATACTACGTTAAGCCATAGACTCAGAACAGGTTATAATATCTAACCATCATTCCAAACCTCAATATATGCATATTTCAAAGGTAATATCATGCCGGTGTAACCGCACCTCCTATTGTATCAGTATATCGAATGCATGTACATCTGGAATCGCTTTTTTAATTTATATAATTAGTATTTATATGATAGCATATATATTAATTCTATTGTACTTTTAAATACTGTATAGTTTTCCAGCGTTCAATAGTGGTATAATATATGATGACTCGTTATCTATGCCAATATTTGCTTCTATCTTGATTGTATATTTTAATCTATTTTTCTTACTGAATTATTGGTTTATACTTTTTATCCCTTTGTCATACAATGATGAACGGTTGGTGTTCACGCCGTGATTGTATGTCTATATTCCCAAATTTCTCTTGTAAAGCCCTATGGAGTCATATTACAATATCGTTAAAATCTGCTCATCAGATATATGAAGTATGTGTCATTTTAGAGTTTCTTGCTTTTAGGATCCTCGTTAATAGTTTTTAACTGTGTGATATAAAGAGAGAGACTGTTAAAATGAGCCAGTCATCAAATTTCAGTCATCATTAACATGGCTTCACCTACGATGTTACATTTGATATTATCTCGTGATACTTTGTAAAGCTTTTGGTTGGATATTTTACTACATTATTCTGAGTTTAGACTTGTAACAGTTATTAATGATGAAGCGGTATATTCATTCATTATACCTATTAGTTCATATTTTATGAAATAAATGTAGCAAAATAGAAACATTTATATATTCGTAATGTAGAGGGATTATTATCAAAAAGTTTAGAGGTGATCCCTTGAAAAGGTATCTCGGCCTAATTTTTGGCCTATTGCTGATAAGTTCGTTTGTCAGTTTTAGTGGATGTATTGGTGGTGGTCCTGCCGATTCAAACAGTGTAAGTGCCAATAATCAGCCAGTAACAATAAAAATCTCAGGTTCAACTACAGTATTACCAATTGCTAAAGAGGCTGCAAAAAAATTTATGATGAAAAATCCAAACTACAACCTTGAAGTATCAGGTGGAGGTTCAGGTTTTGGTGTCAAACAAGTTGCTGAAGGCTTGGTTGACATTGGTATGGCTTCAAGAGACTTAAAAGCTGAAGAAAAAGAGAAATATCCTAATTTAATCACTCACAGCATAGCTCGCGATGGTGTGGCAGTTGTAGTTCACCCAGAAAACCCAGTTTCAGATTTAACACAAGAGCAAGTTAAAAAAATCTTCTCAGGAGAAATTACCAACTGGAAAGAAGTTGGAGGTCCTGACGCACCTATAAACGTTTACACAAGGGACGAAGAAAGTGGTACTAGAGAAGTATTCTGGGAAAAAGCACTTGGTAAAGGAAAAATTACTGAAAAAGCTACAGTAGTTAATTCAAATGGTGCAATGAAAACTGCAGTTAAACAGGACAAGAACGGAATAGGCTACCTTTCAATTGGATATGTTGACAGCACTATTAAAGCTGTTAAGTTCAATGGTGTAGAACCTACAGAAGAAAATGTTAAAAAAGGAATTTATAAAGTTTCAAGAGCTCTAAACATGATTACAAATGGGGAACCATCTCCTGCAGTACAGGCTTACTTAGACTATGTTTTAAGTCCTGAAGGTCAAGAAATAGTTAGAGAAAAAGGCTACCTACCTATTAAATAAATAAAATATTCTTCTCAATTTTTTAGATTTATATATGTCAGTTAGATAAATTTACGAATATTTTGTGGTCAAATATAAATACAGCATACCTCAATAATATCCCCTGTTTACCACAAAACAATAAGTTTTTATGTAAGCCATTGAATGAACATATTAGTTAATATTAATTTACAACATTCAATAAGTTTTTGATTTCATCCACTTCAGTTCGGAAATTAAATAAAATTCCGAAGTAATTTCTTATCCATTATCTAATACTGCAATTGAAGGTTGAAGGTTGTAATGGAGTAGCAACTTTTGTCCAAATCATTCGGAATGGTGAAAAAAATGCATAAAAGGAACGTATTTGAATTTATTTTGGAAAATTTCTTAAAATTGTGCGCATTATTTTCGAGTATAATCATCTTAGCGATGATTTTGTTTTTAATATTCAATGGCATACCTGCATTTAATTTTATAAGTCCTGTAGATTTTGTTTTTGGGATGAAATGGAATCCAACTATGGGCTATTATGGAATATTTCCCATGATAGTTGGCTCTTTTGTCGTAACTATTTTGGCTCTTTTGTTTGCAGTTCCTCTAGGTGTAGGTTGTGCCATATTTTTGGCTGAAATGGCACCTAAAAGAGTACAAAGTATTTTAAGACCAGCTATTGAAATTTTAACTGCAATACCATCTGTTGTTTATGGTTTCGTAGGTATGGTTTTGTTAGTTCCATTTCTCAGAGATTTTTTCAATGTAAATCCGGGATTTAGTTGGCTGGCAGCTTCAATAATACTGGCAGTTATGATATTACCTACAATAACCGTCCTATCAGAAGATGCGATAAATTCAGTTCCACGTGAGTTAAAAGAAGGTAGTTTAGCACTCGGATCCACAAAATGGCAGACTATTAAGAAGGTAATTCTTCCAGCAGCATTAAGTGGTATTCTATCAAGTATAGTGCTGGGAATGGGAAGAGCTATTGGGGAAACCATGGCAGTTTTAATGGTTGCAGGAAACTGGGCCCTTATACCAAGATCAGTATTTGATCCCGTTAGACCGTTAACTTCACATATAGTTTTAAACATTAAGGAAGCGGCTTCAGGAAGTGTGGTATACTATGCAATGTTTGCAACAGGCATAGTTTTGTTTGTAATGGTTATTGGATTAAATCTAATTTCGCAATATTTAGATAAGAAATATAGAATAAAATGGGATTAAATAAAGTTAAGTACATTGGATCATTATAATACTAAACAATGTCAGAATCACTTAACGTTTAAAAGGTGGGATTTTGAACCATTCGCAAAGAGCCAGATTAGAAGAAAAAATTGCATTTTTCACACTGTACCTCTTTGGGTTTACAGTAATTGGTATATTATTTGTAATAGTGGGTTATATCTTTGTCAATGGAATAGGCGCAATAAACATGGAATTCTTCTTTGGAGAAAGTAACCCAATTAACGTTATACTTGGAACAGAACGAACATTTGATGGAATATGGAATTCCATTCTCGGAACTTTTGCCTTGGTTGTACTGTCGGTATTATTCTCCATACCTTTTGGTGTACTGGGGGCCATATATCTACATGAATATGCATCAGATAATATCCTAACAAGAATAATTAGATTCTCATCTGACTGTTTGGCAGGATTTCCTTCAATCGTCTTTGGTCTCTTTGGTTATGCCATAGCAATTAAAACAGTTGGACCATGTCTCCTAATTGGGGCTTTAACTCTATCATTTATGGTACTTCCCACCATAATTAGGGCTACTGAAGAAGGTCTTAAAGCAGTACCTCCAGGATTAAGGGAAGGTAGTTTGGCACTTGGAGCTACAAAATGGCAAACCATTAGAAAAGTCGTAGTTCCGACCGCACTGCCTCAAATTATAACTGGAATAATATTATCCATGGGGAGAAGTGCAGAAGAAACCGCTGCAATTATGTTCACAGCTGCAACTGCCTTTTCGTTTGGTATAGGTTTATTTAATAGGGTAGAAGCACTACCTTTTAGCTTATATGTACTTGCTACAGAATATTCAACAGCTGAAGAACTACAGATGGCCTACGGTATTGCCTTAGTCCTTATATTAATGATGTTCATCTTATTTGGTTTAGCAAATATACTCAAAAACAGATTTAAAATGACATCATCTCAATAATGAAATAAATTATGTAGAACTTTTAAAATAAGATTCAATGACGCAAAATAACAACTAAATAAGTAGGTGGGTCAGATGGATTTAAAAATGAATACAAAGAATGTAAATTTGTGGTATGGTGAAAAGCGAGCTTTAAAGGGCATTAATTTACCAATCTATGAAAAAAAAATTACTGCATTAATTGGACCGAGTGGTTGCGGTAAATCTACGTTCTTAAGATGCTTAAACAGGATGAACGATTTAATCCCCACTGTAAAAATAGAAGGCGAAATTTTACTTGATGGAAAAAATATCTATGACAAAGATGTGGATGTTGTGGAACTAAGAAAGAGAGTAGGAATGGTATTCCAAAAACCAAATCCATTTCCAATGAGTATTTATGACAATGTCGCCTACGGCCCAAGAATACATGGAATAACCGACAAAAAAACATTGGATGAAATCGTGGAGTGGGCTTTGAAAAAGGCCGCACTATGGGACGAAGTTAAAGATGACTTAAAAAAATCAGCTTTAGGTCTTTCAGGGGGGCAGCAGCAAAGATTATGTATTGCAAGAACCATCGCTGTGAAACCAGAAGTTATATTGATGGATGAGCCTACTTCCGCACTTGATCCAATTTCCACTTTAAAAATTGAAGATCTAATGGCTGAGCTCAAAAAAGATTATACGATTGTTATAGTTACTCACAACATGCAACAGGCAAGTAGGATCTCAGACTACACTGGATTCTTTTTAATGGGGAGACTCATAGAATTTAACAAAACTGAGAAAATATTCCTTGAACCTGAGAAAAAAGAAACTGAAAACTACATAAGGGGTTTATTTGGATAAATGCCTAAAGTTTAGAATATTAATTAAGGGGGGTGAACTATATGGGGGGAAAAGTTCCTAGAGAAGCATTTCTTAAAAAAATTCAAAAGATAGAAGATAATGTATTGGATATGAGTATCCTATGTTTGGGCATTCTGAGAAAATCTATGGTCGCATTTTTAAATTCCGATAAAAAACTTGCCAAAGAGGTAATTAAATGTGATAGTTCGCTGGATAAAAAAGTAAGAGAACTTGAAGAAAAATGTGTTTCAATTATTGCACTTCAGCAACCTGTTGCAACCGACTTGAAGACTGTAATGACAATTATTAAAATAATCTCCAAACTGGAGATAATTGGAAACTATACCATAAAAATAGCGCAAATAACTTTGAAATCCAAATCTAATATCAAAAGAGATAATAAACTGTTGAATTTAATGATGGAAAAAATTGAAGCTATGTCCATAGATTCTTTGATAGCATTTAAAACTGGAAACGAAAAGTTAGCAATGGATGTTCACGAGAGAAACAAGGAGATAAAAGAACTATGCTATGAAATTTATATGGATATGGTAAATTTAAGTATGCAAAGTCCAGAAAAGTGGAGAGCTAATTTTAACTGCAAAGTATTTAGAGGGATGTGGAGATATAATTGCACTTGGTCTGGAAAGTACTTAGGGGAAGAAAAATTACTCAATAGAGCCCAATGGACAACATCAGGTGATAAAATGACTAGGGAAGCATTCTATGTAAAAATTGAAGAAATAGAAAGTGATGTAATAGATATGGGCAACCTTTGTATGGATGCTTTAAGAAAATCAGTTGATTCATTTTTAAACTGCAATAAAGAACTTGCAAAAGAAGTCAGAGAGGGAGATGATTTAATAGATAGAAAGGAAATGGAAATTGAAGAAAAATGTGTTTCAATTATTGCACTTCAGCAACCTGTTGCAACCGATTTAAGGGAGATACTAACAGTTATTAAAACAATATCAAAACTAGAGAAAATAGGAGATAGTGCTTCAAAAATAGCCAAAATAGTTCTAAAATCTGAATTAAATGCCGAAAGAGAAAATGAGATATTAAATGTAATGCTAGATTATCTTGAAAGCATGTTAAAAGATGCATTAATTGCATTTAAAACAAAAAACGAGGAATTGGCAAGAGAAGTATATGACCGAGATAGAAAAGTAGACCGATTATATGAACAGCTCTATAGGGAGATGATGAGCTACGTAATTGAAAATCCTAAAAACATTACCATGGCCACAGAGACTATCTTTGCTGCAAAGTATTTGGAAAGAATCGGTGATTTAATAGCATCCATTGGAGATAGGATAGTTTATATGATAACTGGAGAGCGTATAAAAGAAGAGGAATTTGATTTTAAACATTATGAAAGTTAGATATGCTTCTTCTATCCAACATTTTTTTAAAAGGATAATAGCAAACTTTTCGATCCAACATTTTAAACATTATGAAAGCTAATAAGTTTTATTTTTTACTGACTTAATTTTTTCTTCCACTCTTCAATAGGTATCGAATATTTTTCTTCTATTTCTTTTCTATAAAGTGTGTTGTACGTGCAAAATGGTATGATTCTTCCATCAGGTGTGGCATAATGAATTACGCATCTCTGAGCTCTTCTTGTATCAAAGTTGTATGGGTCCATGAAATGCATACATCCAACTAAAATACTGTTGTAATGGAATTTTGCAAGGGCATTGTTGTCCCCTTTTAGAATTCTTATTATTGTTTCGATTAGTTTCACGTTTGAAGGGGCCTTTGAGTGCTCCACCAAACTTGGAAGTCTTTTCGTAATTTTCAAAATTATTTTTGCCCGTTCTGTTTTTGTTAGTTTATGGGGTTCTTTTATCTCTTGGCTAATCTCATTCAACAATTCTATAAATCCTTCAACATCAAAAAACCTTGTTATTGGAATCAGCTTTTCATTTTCAACAAAAACATAGGTTGCAGCACCACAGTGCTGATGGGAACTTAACTTTACTGTAGGTCTATTTCCCCAGAGCTCAACAAATAATGACATAGGTACTACCGAAGGTACTGGATAAAAATCTTCCTTTAAGATCTCTCCGTTGGTCTGTTCTTCAACCAATTCAACAAAATCAGGAATTGTTATTCTCTGCTCAAATCTTTTATTTTCATCTATTCGTCCAGTAAATGAAACAGGTTGAACATTTACATTTCTTACAACATCCACATTTTTTGCAGCAAATCTTATTATATCCCCTATCTGGTCATCATTAACCCCCTTAACAAGTGTGGGCACTAAAACTATACTTCTAAAATCTGCCTTTCTACAGCTCTCGATAACTTTTAGTTTTACAGGAAGTAGATTTTTACCCCTTGCAGTTAAATAGGACTTTTCAGTTAAACCGTCAAATTGCAAATAAATTGTTGATAAACCTGCCTCTCTCAGCTTCTTTATGTATTCAACATTTTGAAGTTTAATTCCATTTGTGGCTATCTGTATATGGATAAAACCGAGCTCCTTGGCAGTTCTTATAATTTCAGGTAAATCTTCCCTAAGTGTGGGCTCCCCTCCTGCAAATTGTATTGCAGGACATGGTATATTTTCATTCCTCAAATTAACCATCATGTGTTTTATCTCTTCAAGGGATGGTTCGTATATCATCTTGGTACGGTTTGCATTTGCAAAGCATATTGGGCAGTTTAGATTACATCTATTTGTAACATCCAAATTCGCTAGTACTGTTGTAGATACGTGGCTTGGACACAGTCCACAGTCAAATGGACATCCATATTTTCTTTCAGTATTTGTATTCTTCAACTTGTCTCCTATGTATTCATATTTCTTGTATTTCTCGTATAGTTCACTATCACTCCAGTATATGTCCCTAAATTTACCATGTTCCTCACATTCCTTTTTTATTATAACCTCGCCATCTTCTTCAAATACTTCAGCTTCGACTTTCTTTAAACATGTGGGGCATAAGGATAAGGTCTTCAAAAATACCACCCAACGATATATATTTTCATTATTGAACATGACCCTTTAAAAATTTTTAAAAAGTTTTGGGAGCTCCTAAACTACGATGTGAAGATTTCAATTCTCAGTATTCTCAGTATTTTCATCTATGACTATCTTCACAGGTAAAAATGGTACTTTAATTTCTTTCTTTTTGATTTTTTTATCTACCATCATTAAATCATTTAACTTCTTTTGAAGGGACTTTGAAATTTTTTTCACGATCTCTGATGGAGGTATTGCTGAATAAACATACGGTTTTTTACCTGACCCCTCTTTATCTAGCTTACCTCTAGTTACAATCCCCTCTCTGTACATTTCTAAAATTGCCTCTCTAACTGTTGAAGGATATATCCCAGTCCCATGAGCTATTTCTTCCACTGTACTGTTTTCATACTTTCTAAGATAAATGTAAATTTTTGCCTTAACTTCACTTGACAGCAAGTTTGCCAAACTGTCAATTAAAGATTTATCCACATTTTTAATTGTTTTATTAACGGTATTATCATCATCTTTTTCTTTCTCATTGTGTGATGCAGCTTTTACATTCTCTATAATTTCATCGATCTCCTTTTTTATTTCCCCTTCGTTCTGTTTATTTATATCAACGCCCTCCATATTTATCCCCTCAGTAATTTTGTCCTCAATCATACAACATAATATTTATCAATTAAGGTTTATATATTTTTTTAAATCCAAATTCAGTAATAACTTAAAAAGAATATTGATTATATCAATTGAAGTTTAACTACTAACCCCTTATTATTTTAACTCCTTTCTTTTTAGCCAATTCTTGAGCTGGTTTTGTAAATTTAACCCTTTTACTAACATGAAATACTGGTTTTGCCCTTATTTTATTTGATTTTTTAATATGTTTTTCTATGTCGGTACTTGTTAATGTTTGTTTTCCACTTTTAACTTCAATAGAGTATTTTTTATTACCTCTTTTTGTTATTATATCGTATTCTGCTTTTTTGTGTTGATTTAATCTTTTAACTGAATTTCTTTCCAATATCTTGTGCCCTGATTTTTTTAGTTTATTAGCTACAATAGTTTCTTTTTTACTTCCTTTTCTTTTTGCCATTATATCTCCACTAAAAAGTTAAAAAGTAAATTATAATTAAATATATATGGAAAACTTAATTTATAGTTATCTTAAAACCTAGCGGCGTTGTAGTGACGACCTTTTGAATAATACCATTATTCAAATTTATCACTGATGGCAATTAATTTTAAAGGAAATTCTAAATAAAAAAGAGATATTTGCACTGGGACTTGCTTACATATACAGTTTAAACACTCATGAGTTGTATATACTTAAGAGCTGAGGAAATCAGAAAAGCTAAAAAGAAAATCGAATTATTAAAAGTGTAATTATTGAATAGTATAGTAGTTTAGAGTATTGTATTTTTTATTAAAATCATTAAGGTATTGCTGTAGGTTCGAGTATGGACGTTATTGTTTCCTTAATATCTACTTCTAGTTTTTTACCGCCCGTGGCAGTATTTTCATATTCTATCCTTCGAATATGAGCAATGTCGAAAGGAAATTTAACCTCTTCCTTATTTTTTTGGTAGATCATAATTGTTTCTTTACCAACTGTATGTGCAATCCCTAATTCATACATTACATTAGAATTTAAATTTGTAAGGTCTGCAATGATGAGTCTTGCTTCACAGATGCCCTTCCATATGTCTTGAATTATTGCTTTATTTGTTTTGTAGTCATCAGCACGTCGACAAACCATCTCCATAGATTCAACTGTGGGTTTGATAATGGTCTCATATATTGTAGTGAGTTCATCATCAAAAGGCATAAGGACAAAAACCAACTGTTTGTCCATACTATAAGATGCAGGTCCAAAAATTGGGTTTATTTGAATAAGATTGGTCATTTTTATAACCCTCTGAACTTCTGATTCAATATGTGTTAATGCTATTGCATTCAATAACTTTTGGCGGCATTCCTTACTTTGATCAAGCAATGAAGCTGGAAATCTTATAAGGAATGGGTCGTGAAATCCAAAGTCAAAACGGGATATATTTATTGCCTGTTCTGGTGATAATCGTATATCACGGTCATAAATATATAAAGTACTGGGCATACCAAAATGATTTTGAGCTATAATATACAAATTTTGAACATCTAATAAGGCTATTATGCTACATGGCAATCTGCTTCTCACCATAGCTTTTCTAAGTTCTCGGCTTTGGGAAATGTTTTCTACAATCTTTCCGAATTCATCTAAAAGATTATCTACTTTTTTTTGAATATCTTGAGGCATATTGCCTCCAATACATCTTGCACCACTTTGCATCATTGTTTATCACCCATTCTGCAAGATATTCTTTATTTGTTTTTATGTGAATTATAGTGTATGAATTTTTAAATTAGTGTGGAATAATACCTTTTATCTGCATTAACCAACTTTAGACTGAAGACTGGTTTCATATAGATAAGGAAAATATTGTTACATATTACAACAAAACTTATTGGGGAGTTAAGAGAGTATAGTAATCATATATTCTCACTTAACGAGGAGGAGATGTGTGGGCAAAGATAAAAAAGTAATTATTTTCATGTGGGAGCTCATTTATAGTATTCACAAAGTTAATAATTGAAAGCATTTTTTGTTGGACATTTATTATTAAGGTCTTTCCGTGCCTTAACTTCCGAGAAATAATTATTGTTTCAGTATTTACTCTCATTTCTATCTGAATGGCCGCCTAAAATTTCTGAGCTTCTTTTTTCCATTCCTTAACAATTTTAGGTAATTCATCTATAATGAAACCAATAATACACCCTACGAATTTATTTTATAGATTATAATGACTTTTGCAACTACTTAATAATTATTATAATTTACATGGTGAAGTATCATTAAAACTTTATATATAATGATTTATAAATATAAGTATGCGGATAGGGGGTTAATAAAGACACGAGAACTTAAAAAAGCATTTAAATAATAATTAGAATAATAAAATAGAATTATCATGGAAAATACTTATAAATGCTTTTTCTATGCAACACTCTACAAAAAATAACCGTATCGTCATTCCATTCAATCCCAACCCTATATTGTCCCACTCTAAAACGATAATAATTACCATATCCTTTTATTTTTTTAACATCCAAATTCATGCTAAAAAAATTATCAGTATTTTGGAGATCTACAATAATATTTTTTATTTTTTTCCTCACATTCATCGGAACTTTCTCCAAATCCTTTGCAAATGAATTTCTAAATAGAACCTTCATCATCCCCCAATAAATGCTTTATTTTATCATACGAAATTAATTTATCATTTTTTGCTTCATCCATAGCCTTTGCTAAACCAATATCTAAAAGTTCCTCAATTTTCTCATATTCGTCATATTCAATAATTACTCCTTTTATTTTCCCATCCTTTACAATAAAAGTATCTGTTGCCATGATAACACCATATACTGTTTAATTATAATTAATGTATTAATCCCATAAATAATTATGCCTTTTATACATATAAATCATATTTCACTAAAATATTTTTCGTTCTAAGAGATAAAAAAGGGTTCAAAAAATACTTACCAACTATTGCTTTATAAAACAAAAGGTAAAATTCTCTTTTAGACTTTCAAAAAAATACTTAATTCACTTTTTAATAATTCTATAAATTTATATATAATGTTATATAAATTATATATTAAGACATATCATAATCGTGATAATTATGCAATTATGACTTAAAAGAAGGATTAAAAAGTTCTGGATACAGATGGAATCGATCAGAAGCCTATTAGGAATATTCATTGGATAATAAATAGGGAATTTATGCTTATTAAATACTGTATTTGTTAAATAGTTAAAGTATCTACCACATCGCTTACGAAGTAAGCGAACAACAAAAACCGAAGGTTTTTGTCTAATTCTAAGCAATGGTATTCCTGTGTTCCTTACTGGTTTTTCCATTTCTATGGATTTTACTACTTCACAATAGACACACTTTATAAATTAAGTCAATTTTCCTCTCATCGATGGAGTATATTCACCTCCTGCAAGGAGTGCCTGCATGACTAATAAATTATCTCCATCATACCTATTTCTCCATCCTTCTTCGGATTCTTTTAACTCCTGTCCAAAATATCCTTCCCCTACTGCCTTTGTAGGAATTACGCATTCATTGGTTTGAAGTGTAATTCTATTTTTATCTGAAAGATTATCTAATATTTTCTGAGCTTCCTTTTTCCCTTCCCTAACAATTTTAGGTAATCTTTTAAAGAAATCATGATGATATCTATTAACTTATTTTATAGGATATAATTTACTTTTTGACAATACTAAGTTTTTTATATCTATACACCTATTGTTAGTTAATAAGATATGAATCCACGAGGGGGGAAGAACATGTATAATAAAATAATCACTGCAATCAATGAAAAAAGAAAATTAAAAATAATATATAATGGAGGGGATGCGAGAACAATAGAACCACACTGTTATGGTAATGATACTTACGATCAAAAAAAGTTGAGAGCATATCAAATAAAAGGAGATAGCAATAGTGGAGAAGCTAGCGGGTGGAAACTTTTTATTGTGGAAAATATTTCATCAGTTAATTTACTCGATGAACGATTTGAAAAACCAAGACCGGGATATAATCCACAGGGGGATACTCAGATACCACACATAATTTGCAAAATAATAGAATAGTTAATTTTAATTACTTTTCACTATTTTAAATGGCTTAACATTTTCACAAAATTTATTTAAATAAATTCACTTTTAATGAAAAAAAGAAAAAAAGAAGTTTAAATTATAGAATTAGATTATTTTCGAGAATACATCATCTAAAGCTTCAATCATACCGTTTATGTGGTCTTTTTCAACCATTAACGGTGGCAAAAATCTTAAAACTGTATCTGAGGTACAGTTTATTAAATAACCTTTTTCAAGCATTTTATTAACGATGTCTCCACCGTTAAATGTTAACTCAGCTCCTATCATTAACCCCATTCCCCTAACTTCTTTAATAAAGTCGTACTTTTCCATGAGCTCCTTTAACCTACTGGTTAGGTAGTCTCCCATTTTTTGAGTATTTTCTAAGAGACCTTCTATAACATCAACTGAAGCTAGTGCAGCTGAACATGCAAGAGGATTTCCTCCAAAAGTGGTTCCATGACTTCCAGGTGTAAATACCTTTGCAATTTCTTCTTTAGCAAGGGTTGCACCAATAGGTACTCCTCCACCAAGTGCCTTTGCAAGGGTCATTATATCAGGTTTAACCCCATAGTGTTCATAGGCAAACATCTTTCCAGTCCTACCTGCCCCACACTGGATTTCATCAAATATTAAAATTATATTCTCGTCATCACATAAATCCCTAACCGCTCTTAAATATTCCTTATCTGCAACATGTATTCCCCCTTCCCCCTGTATAGGTTCTATCATTATAGCGACGGTTTTATTAGATACACTCTCCTTTAAAGCTTCTATATCATTAAATGGAATGTATTTAAATCCTTGTGGAAGGGGCTCATATCCTTCCTGATACTTTGGTTTTGCAGTTGCAGTTATTGTTGTTAAAGTCCTACCATGGAAACAGTTTTCCATTGTGATTATTTCTCCACCATCCTTTCCTATACTCTTACCATACTTTCTTGCAAGTTTTATTGCAGCTTCATTGGCCTCAGCTCCACTGTTGCAAAAGAAAGCTTTATCCAAACCACTTAAATTTACAAGTTTCTTTGCGAGCTCTACTTGAGGTATATTGTAGTATATGTTTGAAACATGGATTAATTTTTCAGCCTGATTTTTAATAGCTTCAACTACCCTTGGATTGCAGTGACCAACATTATTTACTGCAATTCCTGCAAGGAAGTCAATATATTTTTTTCCGTTTATATCATAAACATAAATCCCTTTACCTTCAACAAGAACAACAGGTAACCTTCCATATGTTCTCATTACATATTTACTTTCTTCTTCAATTATGTCACTTTCAACATCATAGGTGGTATTCATTTAATCACCAATTTAGTATCTTATTGAGTTTATGGTGTTTTTATGAAATATTGTTTTATTGTATTTATAATTTAATCCATATAGGTAATTATACATCAAAGATAAAAAGATAAAATAAATATTTGTTTGTAAATAGGAATGATAATATGATAAATTTTACCAATTTATTGAATTATATATTAATTATCTACACTATACTATTAGTCCTGATGATATACTTGATTTTTGTCCTTTCAAAAATGATACAAGATCTTAAGAATCTCAGAT